>NZ_JBHVUQ010000139.1:0-21038 GCF_042884105.1 Streptomyces sp. NPDC058157 | reverse complement strand
GCACGCTGCCCGGGCCCGCCTGTCATCCGGCCTGCGCGAGCGGAGCCGGGCGTACGGGGTCGGGCGCGCCGGCTTCGGACAGGCGCTCCCGCAGGGCGGCCCGGTCGGGCTTGCCCGCCGGAGTCAGCGGCAGTTCGGCCACCACCAGCAGGCGTTCGGGGTGCTTGCGCCGCTCCAGGCCCCGTGCGGTCAGGTACGCACCGAGTTCCTCCAGTACGGGCGCCTGGGCCGTGCGGGGCACGATGCAGGCGGCGAGGCGTTCGCCCATCAGCGTGTCCGGGACGCCCACGCACACCACGTCGCGGACCAGAGGGTGGGCGGCCAGCTGCCGTTCGACCTCGGCGGGGCTGATGTTGGCTCCGCCCCGGATCACGATGTCCTTGAGGCGGCCGACGACGTGCAGGGTGCCCTCCGCGTCGAGGAAGCCGAGGTCTCCTGTGCGGACCCAGCCGTCGGGGGTGCGGTAGCGGGCGTCGAGGTGCGGGGAGGCGACGTAGCACAGCGGGGTCATCGGGCCGCGCGAGATGATCTCCCCGACGGCGCCGTCGGGCAGCGGCGCGTGGGTGTCCGGGTCGGCGATGCGGATCTCGGCGACGCGCGGGTCGGGGTGACCCGCGACCACGCCCGTGCTGTCCGTGGGCGGGACCTGGTGGGCGAGGCCGGTGTGGCAGTTGACGCCGTCGGCGGAGCCGTAGAGGTTGACGACGGGGCAGCCGAAGGCGCGGGCCGCGTCCTCGGCGGTCGTCTCGTCGAGCGGCGCACCGCCCAGGACGAGGGCGGTGGGCGTGGGCAGGACCCCGCCGTCGGCGTCGAGCCGGTCGAGCATCATGCGGATCATGGTCGGCACGCCCAGGATGTGGGTGGGCTCGTGCTCCCGTACGGCCGCCAGGGCGGCCTCGGGGGTGAAGTGGTCGAGCAGGACGAGGGTGCCGCCGTGCCGGGCCAGGGTGACCGCGGTGCCGTTGGAGCCGAAGGCGGAGCCCAGGGGGACGAGGAACAGGCAGCGCGGGGGCGTTGCGTCCGGCATGAGGGAGGCCAGGAAGTTGCCGCGCCCGCCGGCGAGGGCGTTGTGGGAGTAGGCGATCATCTTCGGCTCGGCCTCGGAGCCGGAGGAGACCAGGATGCGCGCCGCGCTGTCGGGGTCCGGCCGGGCGGGGGTGAAGGCGGTCGCGTCCGAGCGCAGCAGCCGCGAGAAGGAGACCGCCCCCTCGGGGGCCGTTCCGGGGCCGGCGGCGATCACGTGCCGGAGCGCCGGCTGCGAGGGGGCCAGGGCGAGCAGGTCGGCGGCGTGGTGGGAGCCGCGGTGTTCGGTCGCGGCGATGACGGCGACGGCCTCGGCCCGGCGCAGCAGGCACTCGGCCTCCAGGACGCCGCGGCCGACGGGGAAGGGCAGGGCGATCGCCCCGACGGCCGCGATGGCGAGGTCGGCGATGACCGCGTTGCGGTTGCCGGGGAGCTGTACGCCGACCACGTCGCCCGGGCCTATGCCCAGGTCGCGCAGGCCGACGGCCAGACATCGCACCTTGCGGTCCAGGGCCGTGTAACAGAGTGCGCCCTTGTCGTCGAGGATGGCGGTGGCGTGCAGGTTCGCGATCTGTCGTGCCCGGAAGAGGCTGTAGAGGTCCAGGTCGGGGCAGGTGCCGTCGACCGCCCAGGAGCGGCGGAGCCCGGCGGGCAGCAGGTCGTGCAGGGCGACGGTCATCTGAAGCTCCAGGGGTCGGGGACGGCGGGGGCACCGTGCGCGTCGCGGGTGATCGCGCCGGCGAAGCGCGCGTCGTGATGGAGATCGGCCAGGTCCGTGGTGACGGCGGTGGCGCTCAGGCCGTGGTCGCGCAGCAGGCTCAGCGCGTCCGGGGTGGCGAGTTCACGCAGGTCGTAGGCTGCGGCTGCGCTCGCGCACGCGTCGGCGGGTGCGACCCGGCCGTCAGCGGTGGGCAGCGGGTGGCGGAAGCCCGCCGGCTGCCTCGGGTTCTCGCCGCGGGCGGCGCGGCGCAGGGCGGGTGCGGTCAGGGTGTCGGCCGCGCCGAGCAGGGAGGAGTCGACGCGTACGCCGTGACCGGTGCGTTCCCTCAGCAGGAGCCCCGCGAGCACGGCTTCGGCGCCGGTCAGCCCGCCCAGGACGTCGAGCAGCGTCATCAGGGAGGGGGCGGGCGGTTCGCCTTCGGGTCGTACGGCTTCACCGACGCCGGTGCGGGCCTGCACCATGAAGTCCGTCCCCATGGGGGCGTCGGGCAGGCGGTCGGCCCAGCCGCTGGTGTACGCGTACACCAGGCCCGGGTTGACGGCGGCGAGGTCCTCGGCGTCGAGGCCGAGTTCCGCCGCCTTGCCCGGCGCCCAGTTGTGCAGGAAGACGTCGGCGTCGGCGGCCATGTCCCGCAGGCGGCGCCGGTCGGCGCCGGCCTTGATGTCGATCTCCACCGCCTTCTTGCCCCGGTTGAGGGCGAGCCAGCGGGCCGAGATGCCGGAGCAGGCCGGGGGCATGCCGCGCAGGGGGTCCCCGCCCGGCGGCTCGATCCGTATCACCTCGGCACCGAGCAGCCCCAGCAGGTGTGCGGCGAGCGGGGCCTGGATGCGGCGGCCCGCCTCCAGCACGGTGAGCCCGGCCAGTGGTCCGCCGGAGGACGCCGCGGCCACGGCGGTCTTCGTGGCGGGCCCCAGCGGACGCAGGGACCAGGGCGCGGCGCCGTCGTGTTCGGCGGCCCGTTCGGCGGCCCGTTCGGCCAGCGTGCGCAGGGCGCACACCTCGGCGCCGGAGAGCGCGGCCGCCCGCCGGATCCCATCCAGGGGGTGGGACCGGGTGACCTGGTGCAGGGCTGCGGGGAAGGGAGCGCAGGCGGTGGCGTACCGGAACTGGAAGGGGCGCCAGCCGGCCCGCATCGCGTCGGCGGGTGCTTCGAGTGCCCTCCAGAAGGCGGCCCAGGCTCCGGGATCGAGGGTCTCCAGTTCGAAGAGGGTGCCCTCGGCCGAGGTGAAGGGCGGCCCACCGGGCGCGAGGTCGGCCGCCTCCCCCTCGTCGGCTCCGGCAGCGGCGAGGTACTGGGAGACCGCGAGCAGCCCGGCGCGGTCCGCTCCCGTGGTGACGTGCCGGGGCTGGATGCCGCGTGCCGAGCCGATCAGGGTGGCGAGCAGTCCCTGGACGGTGAGGACGGCGGTGGCGGTGGCCGTGTAGTCGACGGCCAGGCCGCGCGGGCCGCCGTCGCGCCGGCCGTGGACGGCCATGACGCCGGTGGCGGCCTGCACGGTGGCCTCGTCGACGAGCCCGGTGGCCGGGTCGCCCCAGCCGGTGGTCGCGTGGACCGGCTCGACTCCCGCACCGGCGATCACGATGCTTCCGGTGGCCGAGTCGTCCTGCCCGACGGGCTCGCCCTGCGCTCCGAGCAGCCGGAGGCGGTCCGCCACGACGCTCGTGATCTGCGGTGGCCCCGAAGTGTCGAAGCGCAGCGTGTCGAGCGGCCGGACCGTCTGCGTGGTTGCTGGTGACGCCATGCCTCTCCTCTCCTGGCGCGGCGGTGGCCGGGCCGGGACGTTTCTCGGAATCCGGGAACCCGGGAGCGTGCGCGCCCGACCAGTTCCACGGACAGACAGTCGGACAACCGTTCCCACGGGTTCCCGGAAATCTGGAGGAAAGCAGTGACGGATCCAGGTGCAGCCACGACCGGGCCGGTCCAACTCGACGTACGCGTGGCCGAGTTGGGCGAGCGGGTCGCTCGGTTCGTCCGGGACGAGGTGATCCCGTACGAGCCGGCACTGGACGCGGGAGGGCGCACGGCCTCGGCCGTCCAGGCCGAGCTGCGCAACCGTGCCCGCGAGGAGGGCTTGTGGGCCCTGCCGCTCCCGCTGGAACTCGGGGGCGGGGGCCTCGCCTTGGGGGCGTACGCCGCACTGGCCGAGGTCGAGGGCAGCAGCGATCACGGACCCGCGGCTCTCGGCTCGGCACCGCTCCTCGACGTGACCATGCTCGCGCGCCACGGCGGCCACCGGATCCGCGAGGCGTACCTCACGCGCCTGGTCGCCGGAGAGATCCGCACCTGCTACGCGATGACCGAACCCGACGTGCCCGGCACCGACCCGTTCCGGACCGCGACGCGGGCCGAACGCCGGGCGGACGGGAGCTGGTCGGTCAGCGGCCGCAAGTGGTTCACCTCGGGAGCCGCGACCGCCGACCTGGTCACGGTGCTCGCCCGCACCTCCGGCGCCCCCGGGGACCGCGAGGGGCTGTCGCTGCTCCTGGTACCGACGGACTCCCCCGGCTTCCGCGTCGTCCGTGAACTCCCGGTGTTCGGCGCGTCCGGCCAGTACGAGATCAAGCTCGACCGGGTGGCGGTGCCGGCCGACCACCTGGTCGGTGAGCCCGGCCAGGCGCTCGCCGTCGCCGGGGAACGGCTCCAGCTGGGGCGGACGCTCCGCTGCCTGCGCTGGCTCGGACAGGCCCGACGCGCCTTCGACCTCATGTGCGAGCGGGCCGCGACCCGGAGCGGATCCCGAGGACGGCTCGCCGACCACCAACTGGTCCAGCAGCACGTCTTCGACGCCCTGCTCTCCCTGCGCACCACCCGTCCCCTGGTCCACGAGGCGGTGGCCCTGATCGAGTCCGGGCAGGACGCCCACGTCGAGGTCGGACTCGCCAAGGTCGCGGCGGCCCGGATGCTCCAGCAGGTCGTGGACTCCGCCATCCAGGTCCACGGCGCCGCCGGGCTCGGGCCGGACACGCCGCTGCCCGCTCTCTTCCGCGGCGGCCGTGCCGCCAGGATCCTCGACGGGCCCGACGAACTGCACATCACCTCCGTGGCCCGGCGGGTCCTGCGCGGCTATGAAGGACCGTCCGCTACACGCGGGTGAGGTCGACGTGGCCGTCCAGGGCGGCGAGCGCGAGCGTCAGGAAGAAGGTCCCCCAGACGAGTTCATGCCGTACGGCCAGGCCCTTGCCCGCGTCGTAGCAGCCGTCCACGAGTCTCCCCACCGGGGCGGTCGCCTCCTCGTGGTGGAGGTGGCTCTCGCTCAGCCGGGCCAGTATCGCCACGGCCCGGCGGGAGCAGTGGTCCGCCCACGGGCCGGGCACCCCGGCGAGTTTCATCAGGGCCACCGCGGTGATGGCGGCGGCCGAGGTGTCGAGCGGACCGTCGGGCCGGTGCGCCTCGGCGGGCGGAACGAGCGGACCCGTGAGGAATCCCCCACGGGCCAGGAGCTGTTCGGCGGCCGCCGTGAGCCGGTCCGGCCGGCGGAGCGAGAGTTCGGGATGCAGCAGGGCTTCGGCGACCGCGAGCAGCAGCCAGGCCCCGCCCCGGCTCCACCCGGCGGGCGGGTCGTCCAGCGGCTGCCACCGCTCCCGCCGCTCCCCCGGCCTGTACTGCCAGGCCGGTGCCGGCCACCGTCCCTCCGCAAGTCCGCCCAGGCAGAGGTCGAGGTGCTGGTGGAGGTGGGCTGCCGCGGCCTTCGCTCCGCCGGGTGCCGCTGTGGCGAGCAAGGACAGCATGCCGGGAACGGCGTCGGCCCGGGCCAGGAGGCGGGGTCCGCCGAAAGCGTCTCCCCAGGGCACGAGACCCAGCGCGGGGTCGTGCGCCAGCAGGCAGGCCTCGGCGGCCGCCCTCCTGATCGCCCCGGCCTCGGCCTCGTGATCGTCCGTCGCCAGAGCCGTTCCGTACCAGAGGATCAGGCCGCGGGTCGCCGTGTCCGCCTCCGCCCAGGGCGCCAGGCGGGCCGTGCACTCCATCGCCGCCGCACGGTCGGCGACGGCGCCGGTGTACCGGGCCCTGAGCCACAGCAACCCGGCCCAGAACCCGCCCGCCCACGAACCGCGGCCGGTCGTCGTCCACCGGCCGTCCTCAGGATCCGCGTAGAGCGGAAAGCGAGCGCCCACCTGCGACTCGGTCGCTCCGACGCGCTCCACCAGCGCCGCCAGGGCACGACCGGCCCAGTCCTCCACGATCATGTGGAACCCACGGCCCGGGCACGGCGGTCGCGCACGGCCCAGACGAACGCGACCGCCCCCGCCACGCCGAACTCGGCCGCCACCAGCAGCCAGCCCGTCCCGTACCGGTGGTCCGAAGCCGACAGGCCGAACAGCGGGGGGCCCACCGCGAACCCGGCGAAGAACCCGGCCGCGGTCAGCGCCGAGTCCTGCCCCGCCCGCCCGCGTGCGGCCCGCTGCATCACGAGGACCATCGTGACGGCATTGCCGGAGACGGCGAACACCCCCACCGCGACGGCGCCGAGCCACACGAGCGGCCCCACCGCGACCGCCGCCGCGAGGAGCACGGCGGCGCCGAGCGCCCCGCAGGCGAGCCAGCCCGGCAGCCACTCGGCCAGGCCCGGACGCGCCGCCTTCGACCAGCCCACGCGGCCCGCGACACCCGTCACGCCCAGCACCGCGACCAAGGCGGCCGCCGCGGTCGGTCCCAGCCCCAGTTGCCGCGCTCCGAACAGCGCGAGGTAGGTGTTCACCGAGGCAATCCCGCAGCCCAGGAACAGTGAGAACACCGCGAGCCACGCGACCGTTCCGCGCGGGACGAGGGAGGTGTGCGGAGCGCCCGATGAGACCGGCGGGTCGACGGGCAGGGTTCGCCACGCCCACAGCCCGGTCAGGAGAGCCGCACCGGCGGCCACCCACACCGCGCCCCTCCATCCCAGCCCCGAGGCGAGGGCCGCCAGCGGCAACCCCGCCGCGAAGGCGCCCAGTTGGACGCCGGACTGCTTCATGCCGGTGACCGCACCCCGGCGGGCGGGCGGCACCGCCGCGAGGATCGCCTTGTTGGTCGCCGGGTTCGCCAGCGCCTGCGGCACCCCGCCCAGCGCGACCGCGCCCAGCAGCAGCCAGGCGCCGGGAGCGGCCCCGATCAGCGCGAGGGCCACGGCGGAGACCAGGAGCAGTGCCACGAGCGAGCGCCGCGGGCCCACCCGGTCCACGATCCGGCCGCCGGCCGGTGAGAGCAGGGCCGCCGTACCGAACCCGATCGTCGTCGTCAGACCCAGCACAACGGGCGACATGCCCAACGCGTCCACGAGACGCGGCCCGAGCGCACCGAGCAGGAACAGCTGAAGCATCGAGAAGGCCATGGCGGCCGTCAGGAGCCCGGTGAGGCGGCCTTCCGCCCGGAACTCCGCCCCTGCCGGCACGGCTGTCGCCGTTTCCTCTTCTGGCACAGCCGTCTCCTTTCGAGGCGCATCACAACAACCGGATGCGCAGTCAGTCGGTCGAACACCCCACCCGGTTCCCCCGTCTCGCAGTGGCCTGCACCACACCTCCGGGATCGGGCTCAGGAGTCGGACGGAAACCACTCAACATGGTGCGCACCCCGGTGCGCTGCCCCCGACGAGGGTGCGAGGATGAGCCCGCCATGACACCAGGCCACTGTTCCCGAGCCGTACGGGCTGCGATGTTCGCAGCCCTGTGCGTCCTGCTCGCGGCGACCGGTCACGTGCTCATGTCGGGAACGCCCGTGCCCGGGTGGGCCATGGCCGGCGCGTTCGTCGGCACGTCCGCCCTCGCCTGGTCCCTGGCCGGCGCCGAGCGCGGACGTCTGGCCGTCACCACGGTGGCGATCGCCGTCCAGGCCGCTCTGCACGCCGGGTTCTCCCTGGTCCAGTCCCTCAGCCGACCGCTCCCCGCCGGCCGGTCGTTCGCAGACCAGTGGGCGCAGTACCTGACGTGCGGGGATCCACAGATGTCCCCGTCCGAAGCCGCACGCATGGTCGACGACGCCGGCCTCGGCCCCATGGTGCACCAACCACCGCCCGGCGCAACGGCGTTCGCGGACGCGGGTACCCACGCCCACCACGCCCTGCACGGCATGCCGGACGCCATGGCGGGCACACCCATGCCGGACGGCCACGCCATGGCCGGCATGTCGATGTCTCCGTCTCCGTCCGGCATGCTGGCGGCGCACCTGCTGGCCGCCGTGATCGCCGGACTCTGGCTCGCCTACGGAGAACGGGCCGCCTTCCAACTGCTGCGCACCTTCGCGGCATGGCTCTGGACGCCGCTGCGGCTGTTCCTCACCCCGTCTCGGGTACCGCACCAGCCGCCGCCGCGCGCTCGCCGCACACGGGACAGCGACCCGCTGCGGCAGCTGTTCCTGATCGACGTCATCACCTCGAGGGGTCCGCCACCGGGAACCGCTGTCATCTGACAGCCGGCTCCCCGAGCACGCGCAGGTGATCCCTGGTCGCGCCTCGGGCATCGGCCATGCCCTCCGGCAGGCCGTACACCTCACCGGCCCGCGCCGACCGCGACGCCGGACACCACACGCGTAAGGACCTTGTGGCGATGACCCCTGCCCTGAGCACCCGCCAGGATCCCGCCGAGCCGAAAACGGCACGGCACACCGCCGGCAGCGACGAAGCCGTGACGCGGCTCGCGCTCGCGGCACGCGACGGCGACCCCGAGAAGACCGACCGGTTCGTGCGTGCCCTCCAGCGCGACGTCTGGCGCTACGTCGCCTTCCTCAGCGCCGACCCCCAGGCCGCGGACGACCTCACCCAGGACGTCTTCCTCCGCGCCCTCCCCGCACTCCCCCGGTTCGAGGGCCGCTCCTCCGCCCGGACCTGGCTCCTGTCCATCGCCCGCCGCACCGTCGTGGACAGCATCCGCCGCTCCGCCGCCCGGCCGCGCCTGGCCCACAGCCACGACTGGCAGACCGCCGCCGAACGGGCACAGCCCAAGGGACTCCCCGGATTCGAGGACGGCATCGCCCTCGCCGAACTCCTGGCGACCATCCCGGCGGACCGCCGCGAGGCGTTCATCCTCACCCAGCTGCTGGGCCTGCCCTACGCCGAGGCGGCCGAGGCCATCGGCTGCCCCATCGGCACGGTGCGCTCCCGCGTGGCCCGCGCCCGCTCGTCACTCATGACACTCCTCACGGATGTCGAAGCCCCCGTAGCCGAACGGCCCCGTCCCATACCGCAGCAGCGCCACGCGACCACGGCGACAGCCCCCACCCTCCGGACCGTCGCACTGCCCGCCTGACCCACGGACCGCCGCACGCGGGCGGGGCACAACGTGCCCCGCCCCGTACGCGCACGCCACAAGGGCGCGGGAATCGTGCGGTGGTGGGGCACACAAGATGCCGTCTGATTGTGATGCCCCGCCACATATACCGCTGACCTGCACACTTCTACGTTGCGGCGACAGCAGAACGTCCCGCAGACCACCTGGAAGTGGTGCAACATGGTCTCCCCCGCAGCGAGCAGAACGAGTCCGTCCGGCATACGGAGAATCGTTGCCGCGAGCCTCGTCGGGACCACCATCGAGTGGTACGACAACTCATCCGGTCGGAGCTATGACCTGCCCGTTTCCCCTCGCTGAAACGCGGAAGTCAGCACCGAACCAGCACCGCAGATTCTCGTGCAGATTCAAGAACGACGGCGCCCTGGCGCAGCCCGACTTCAGACTCGCTACCCGAAGGCAAGAAGAGTCACTCACCGTAGCGCGCCTCCGCTGATTCCGACCGATGGACACTCTTCCGATGACGGCCGCCGCGAGGAGCCCGGCCAGATGCGAGGCCAGCTCCGCTCGCGGGCTGCGGACTTCACCGAGCCGGTCCTGGATCTTCAGGCAGGACGGCTCGGCTCAGTGGGGGATGCCGTGTCCGGCGGCGGATCCAGCGGATCGATCCGTTGCAGGAGGCCCAACAAAATCCGTGTGGGTAGACCCAGGGCAGGGACAGGCCGCGAGGGAACGGCAACGGCGCCGAACCACCCTCGCAGGGCAAGCGCGAGCAGACACAGACCCGGCATGGTGTAGCCGCCCCAGAACACCCACATCACGAAATCGGTGGCTCGGCCCCCGCGAGACACGGTGAAGTGAACGCCACAGGCCAGCGTTGCCATCCACACCGCCGAGAGAGGTAGCCATGCAACGAGGATGCTCCAACGGTGGTGGATACGGCGGATGCCGTGGAGGTATGCAACGGCGAGATGAGACAGCACGAGCAGCGGAGGCAGCGGCAACGTAGCCATGCTGCTGAACGCGCCGGACGCGTAGAAGGCGGAGCTGCCGAGCCAGGCGATGAACACCAGCTGCATCAGCCCCATGACGGACAGCCCACCGGTCGCCGCCCACCGCCAGCGACTGGAGAGGCCATACGGCCAAATATCATCGTCGCTTGCTGGTCTGCCTCGCGAATTTCGGGCGGGGCTGGGGACGTCTTGTCGGCCGGTGTCGTCCGGTGCAAGGCCGACGTGATCCGATGGCTCGCCAACGGGCGCCGTGTCCACGTCGGCATCCAGATCGGCCAGCGCCGCCTCAAGGGCCTACTCGGCCCAGGCACGAGTGTCGGCGTCAGCACCGGCCTGCGGGCCCTGGGTGATGAGGGCGTCTTGCAGTCCGGTGATCCAGGCTCGGGCGGCGTCAGGGGTCGTCTGGCTGGCGAGCGTGTCGGTGGCCAGGGGCAGGAGCTGCCGGGGGTGGGCAGCGATGGCGGCCTGCGCGCTGCGCTCGACATCAGGCTGGGTTGCGGCGACCCGGACGACGATGGTCATGCTGTGACTGCGCTGGGTTTCGCTGAGTCGGGGGTGGGGCAGCACGTGCTCCAGGAAGGCGTGCGAGGTATCGCGGTCGACCTCTGCGATGAGCTCAGCCGCAAGACGTCGGGGGTCATCGCGCCCCAGCGGGCGCTGCTGCCGGGCGGGGCCGGGTACAGCGCCGCCAGCATCGTCTCGATCGCCGCGTTCTCGGCCAGGGCTGCCGCCGTAGGCGTCGTGTGCCGGTGGTGCACCTCCAAGCCGGCGGCGACAGCAGCCCGTGCTTCTTTCTCGGTACGGGCACCACTGATGCGCTGCAGGGCCACCAGCATCGGCAGCAGCCCTTCCTCTTTGGCGAACAAGCCGTCCAGGCCGCGGTCCTGGGCAACGCGCTGCCAGTAGCGCTGTTCGTGCTCAATCAGGACGTCCACCGGGCGCTTCCATACGCCGGTCGCCGTGTCGGGGGTGGACAGTACACCTGCCAGGGCGGTGAGGTGCACGTCGACCATGGAGTCGCTGGGGGCCTGCAGCGGAACGGATGACAGCGCCGTCGACTCGGGGGCCAGTGGCTGCCATCCATGATCTACCCGTGCGCTCTGCAGCAGCGCGATACGGTTCGCGAACGCCTCCGATGCTCGTGTGAGTTCCACGTCCGGCGCCTCCAGCCGCGGCGCGAGCTCGCGGTGGACCGCCGATTCAGCTGCTCCTTCCAGATGGTCGCGGCGTACCCGGCGCCACCACGTACCAGCCGAGCGAGCCAGCAGCACCCGGACCTTCTCCCCGCCGCGGTGGCGGGCCCCGAGCTGACTCAGCAAGGCGTCAAGCTGGCCGCGTCGGGCTTCGGCATAGTCGACGACCACCAACAGAGGACGGATGCTGGTCGCCAGGAGAGTGAAGTAGGGGCGCAGGGGGTTATAGGCGAGGAAGCCTCCGGTCCACGGGCGTACCTTAGCGGCCACATCGGACGGATTACACAGACGACTGAGGAGTTCTGTGGCCAGGCGCGTTTTACCGCTGCCGCCCCCGCCGGTGATGCAAGCGATGTCGATGGCGCGCGGGCCCTGGCACCATTCTTCCAGTGCTTCCAGGTGGTGTTCCTGGCCTGCGAACGGCACCACCTCGGCCCGAGGAGAGAGCAGGTAGCTGGAGGACAGGTGCGGATCCGGGGCGTCCTCGAGCAGGATGCTCAGGTCCGCGGGCTGAAGTCGAGGCGCCAGCCCAGTCTCTTTGGTCAGTGCCGCCACGAACCCCGGCGCCTGCAGAAGTCGGGCCACCGGTGTCACCATCAGCACACCGGATCTCCAGCCCTCGGCGGCGAGCGTCGCCACGGCCACCAGGATGTCCTCGCAGAACACGCCCGCTCCCGACATGCCCCGCCAGCCGCCCGCCGACTCCGGCCGGGCGTCGTCGACCTCGAATGCGTACAGCTCACCGCGGAAGGTGTTGGGCTTGATGGTCCCGTCGACATCCTTGGGCTGGCGGGACCCGGTCAGCCTCATGCGCGAGGAAACCCCGTCACCGTGCACACCGGGCGACTTCCCGGGTCGTCGCTGACCAGCTCGCCCCAGCGCACGGGGGGCAGGTCGCCGCCGATCACGGCACCCTCGGTTCGGAGCAGCACCAGGTCCAGTTCCCTGTGCTCCCACACGATGCGGGCGCGGTGCCACACGCCGGTGCTGTCGGCTTCACGCACATCGACAGCCCGCTCGAGGTCACCGTCCGGCGCCGCCACATGTGCGACGGTCAGCACGAGGCCGGGCGCGACCACACAACCGGAACCTGATCTGCGCGCGCTTGAATTGCGTACGGCAACGGTGCGCCGTGCACGAGCCCCCACGTCGTTACCCCAGGTTGGGGTGGCGGGCTTATGAACACAAGCAACCCCGCCGACCCGGAAAGCAGTGCTGGTGACCGATAGTCAGCGATCACGCCACCGGCGAGCTCCCAGGGAGGGTGGTTCCCCTGTCGGGTCAAGTGTCGGGGTGGGCCGATTCTCCGGAAGCTTTGGGATGGCGGCGTTCGAACCTTCCCGGCAGATGCTCGCTTCGAACCGCAGCCTCCGGCCGTGCCCATCTTCCAGAGTCACCATCAGCCCGCAGGGCGGGGGTGATCTCGCCCCCGCCCGTGACTCATGGGTAGCGCCTCGGTTCGCCGGGGCGCTCGAAGTAGAAGCCCCGCGGCCCTTCAGATTCGGGAGAACTGTCACACAGGCAGGACTGGTCCCCGCCTTCCACCAGAGCGCTGCCGTCAAGGACGGGTTTGCCTTCGAAGCGCCGCCCGACAGAGCCGAACAGGTGGGTGCCGCGGCCGAGCCGCATCAGCCCCGCGACCACGCGCCACGGCGGGACGGGCAGTCCGCCCGACACCAGCGGAACAAGTAGGAACAGGTTCCTCTTCTCCCGTGCGCCCGGGCCGGTCCACAGCGCGACGATCACCGCCGGTTCCTCCTGGTCGGGAACACAGCCGCGGACGTAGTATGGCCTGGCGATGGGTGTGTCCGTGTAGTGCCAGAGGGCTGCGGCGAGAGCACGCTGCGCGCGGGCGAGGCAGTCATCGGAGCAGGTCAGTTGACCCATGACGGACATTTCTGCATCCCCCGGCAGTAGGCCGCGAAGTCGACCTGGCGGCCGTTCTTGATGGCCGATCCCCAGTACTCGAGGTTGCGCTGCTGGTCGGACAGCTTGTCGGGCTTGCCATTGAGGGCGGCGTTGACCAGCCTGCAGCTCGTGATGCCGTGCGGCCGGGAGAAGTGCTGCCACCCGAGCTCGGAGTTCCCCGTCCGCGTGGGGACGCGACGGCCGTCCCAATCCGTCTGCACACACCTCTCCGTCGTGTCCCAGGACTCGAGCGGGGCGCCGGCCGGAGCGGCTCCCAGCAGCCCCACGAAAGCCACCAGCACGGTTACTCTCTGTAAAGAAACAGTGATCATCCGCCAAGGATCCCGGCCTCCTCGCCGATGCGTACACCGGCTGCAAGTACATTCACCCGCATGCTTCGAGGCGGCGGGCCGGTTCCCCCACTCGGTTGTCCACCCGAGATAGGCGCGACCGACACGGCCGGACAACCCCGCCCGCCACCCGGGGATTCGGGGCCATCGATCCATCCGGCCCGTCCGGTGCCGGTGGGGGCCCGGTGCCCGCGCCCGGGCAACACCGGCCGGAAGCGCGTCCCAGCATCGACCATTTCCATTCCTACGATGGTCTTTCCTGACAGCCCCCTGTCCCACCTGGTGGATCTCGGAGGGGGCCGCGGGTGTGGCCGTATCGGGAGCGACGGCCGGGGCTGGTAACGGTGTCCCGACTGGAGCGAGGTCTCAGTCGGCTTGTCACCATCGGCGGTAGGCGGACACGGCTGCCGCCGGAGGCGTCCTTGAACTGGGAGCCGGCGTTCAGGTGCGTCAGCTCCGCAGCGTCGTGGCCGACGCCCCGTGGGGGCGGCCACCTGACTACGCCGCCTCGGCCAAGGCCTCGAAGGAGAGGGGCAGGGTCAGCTCGGCTTCGAGGGCGAACACCGAGTCCATGACAACGTGCGGCGCTGGTGTCCCAATCGATCACCATTTGTACGCCCTCCTTGATGCCAACGCTCAAGCGCCTCACCGCCCGCTCACACGTGGCGGCCGCACAGCACCGTCACCGTCGGGGAGCGCGATCCGCGCCGGGATGAGCCGCCGAGCGGCAGCGGGCTACGGCTCCGACCCGGCTTCCCATTTGCGCGCCTCTACCACCAAACGCGCCTCGCTCAACGCTGCGTAACCAGGAGCCAGCACCGACCCTCCAAAGCGGGCGGAATTCTGCACATCAGACGCAATCCGGAGGAGGTGATTCCAGAGGTGGAAATGAGTCAGCGGTGGTCGTGTGGTGGTGGGACACACGAGATGGGCCGCGATTGTGATGGCCCGCCACATATGCCGCCGACCTGGGGACTTCTACGTTGTGGCGACACCCGACGTCCCCGCAGACCCCCTGGAAGTGGTGCACATGGTCTCCCCCGCAGCGAGCAGAACCAGCCCGTCCGGCATACGGAGAATCGTTGCCGCCAGTCTCGTCGGGACCACCATCGAGTGGTACGACTTCTTTCTTTACGGATCCGCCGCCGCGCTCGTGTTCAACACCCTGTTCTTCCCGGCCAGTGACCCCCTCGTCGGGACCCTGCTGGCCTTCCTCACCTATGCCGTCGGGTTCGCCGCGCGGCCGCTCGGTGGGGTGGTGTTCGGGCACTTCGGGGATCGGATCGGGCGGAAGCGGCTGTTGGTGGTGAGTCTGCTGATGATGGGCGGGGCCACCTTCGCCATCGGGCTGTTGCCCACGCACGCGAGCGTCGGTGCCGCCGCGCCCGTGCTGCTGACCCTGCTGCGGCTGGTGCAGGGGTTCGCGCTGGGCGGGGAATGGGGCGGGGCCGTGCTGCTGGTCGCCGAGCACGGGGACGATCGCAGCCGGGGGTTCTGGGCCTCGTGGCCGCAGGCCGGGGCGCCCGGCGGGAACCTGCTCGCCACCGGGGTGCTCGCGCTGCTGGCGGCCGTGCAGTCGGACGAGGCGTTCCTCGCCTGGGGGTGGCGGGTTCCGTTCCTGCTGTCCGGGGTGCTGGTGGTGGTCGGGCTGTGGATCCGGGTCTCGGTGTCGGAGTCGCCGGCGTTCCTGGAGGCGCGGGCCCGGGCGGAGGCCGAGGAGGCGGCGGGGCGGCGGCAGCGGCCGCCGGTGCTGGAGGTGTTCCGGCTGCACTGGCGGGAGGTGGTCACGGCGATCGGGGTGCGGCTCGGGGAGAACGTCTCGTACTACGTCCTCACCGCGTTCCTGCTGGTGTACGTCACCGTGCATCTGCACCTGCCCAAGTCGGACGCGCTCAACGCGGTGCTGATCGGTTCGGCCGTGCACTTCGTGACCATCCCGCTGTGGGGCGCGCTGTCGGACCGGATCGGGCGGCGGAGGGTGACGCTGGTGGGGTCGGTCGGGATGGCCGGGTGGGCGTTCGCGTTCTTCGCGCTGCTCGACTCGCGGTCGTTCCCGGTGATCGCCGTCGCCGTCACGGCGGGGCTGCTGCTGCACGGGGCGATGTACGGGCCGCAGGCGGCGTTCATCTCGGAGATGTTCGACACCCGGGTGCGGTACTCGGGCGCGTCGATGGGCTCCCAGCTGGCGTCCCTGATCGGCGGGGCGCTCGCGCCGATCGTCGCGGTCGAGCTGCTCAAGGACTACGGCTCGTCCGTGCCGGTGTCCGTGTACCTGTGCGCGACGGCGCTGGTCACGACGGTGGCCGCGGTCGCCGCCCGGGAGACCCGGGGCCGCAGTCTCACCGGGGTGGGGAAGGCCGCGCCGGCGGCCACGGCCCCTGCTCCGACCGGGCGTTGAGCGGGCGGCCCGTATGCTCGGCGGCGTGATCGACGCGGGGCTGCGGGAACTCCTCGGGCTGCTGGCCCAGGGCGCGCCGGCCGAGGAGTTCTCCCGGCCGGCCGCGTCCGCGCGCGCGGCGGGCGCCGCCGCGGCCGAGGTGGCCGCCCTGGAGGAGGCCACCGGGGTGGCCCTGGAGATCCACCGCACGCTGGCCCAGCACCGCACGCGCGAGGCGGAGCTGACCGCGCTGTTCGACACGGCGGGCGACCTCGCGGCGCTGCGGGACCTGGACTCGGTGCTGCGGGCCATCACCCACCGGGCCAAGCAGCTGCTGCACACCGACGTCACGTACCTGTCGCTGAACGACGAGGCCGCCGGGGACACGTTCATGCGGGTCACCGACGGTTCGGTCTCGGCGGCGTTCCAGCAGCTGCGGCTGGGGATGGGCGAGGGGCTGGGCGGGCTGGTCGCGCAGACGGCCCGCCCCTACGCCACCGGCGACTACCAGCGCGATCCGCGCTTCCGGCACACCGCCGCCATCGACGGCGCGGTCGGTGAGGAGGACCTGCACGCCATCCTGGGGGTGCCGCTGCGGCTGGGCGCCCGGGTGATCGGCGTGCTGTTCGCCGCCGACCGCAGCCCGCGCGAGTTCGGCCCGCGCGAGGTGGCGCTGCTGTCCTCGCTGGCCGACCACGCGGCCATCGCGATCGACGGGGCCCGGCTGCTGGAGGAGACCCGGCGGGCGCTGGCCGAACTGGGCGTGGCCTCCCGCACCATCCAGGAGAGCAGCGACGCGCTGCGCCGGGCGGAGGAGGCGCACGACCGGCTGACGGGCCTGGTGCTGCGCGGCGGGGACCTGGGCGAGGTGGCGGCGGCCATCGGCGCGCTCCTCGACGGGGGCACGCTCGTCCACGACGCCGAGGGCGTGGAGCTGGCCCGTTCGCGGACCCGGGCCGGGGCGCCGCCCGCCCGGGCCGTGACGGCGTCCCGGACCAGCGGGCGGGCCGTGGCCGCGGACGGCGGCTGGGTGTGCGCCGTCCTGGCCGGCCCCGAGCTGCTGGGCAGCGTCACCCTGACCGGGCGGCCCGGTCTGGACGAGGCCGGGCGGCGGCTGTTCGAGCGGGCGGCCATGGTCACGGCCCTGCTGCTGCTCCTGAGGCGGTCGGTCGCGCAGACCGAGGACCGGATCCGCGGGGAGCTGCTCGGTGATCTGCTGGGCCCGTCCGGGGATCCTGCCGGGCTGGCCGAGCGCGCCCGCCGGCTGGGGGTCGATCTGGCCCGCCCGCACGCCCTGTTCGTGCTGCACAGCGACACCGCCCCGCGGCCGCGCCTGCTCGCGGCCGCCGCGCACCAGGCCCGGGAGCGGCGGGGCCTGGCGGGGGTCCACCACGACCACGCGGTGCTGCTGGCGCCCTCGCGGGAGACGGGTGTGGACGCCGCCGGGCTGGCGGCGGCGCTGGGCCGGTCCGTGGGCGCCCCGGTGACGGTCGGCGCGGCGCGGGCCGAAGGCGGTCCGGCCGCGCTGCCCGGCGCGCACGCGGAGGCCCTGCGCTGCCTGACGACCCTGTGCGCCCTGGGCCGGGCCGGGGACGGCAGCACCCTCGCCGAACTCGGGTTCCTCGGCGTCCTGCTGGGCGACCGGCCGGACCTGTCGGGGTACGTCCGGGCGGCGCTCGGGCCCGTACTGGACTACGACGCCCGGCGCGGCAGCGACCTGCTGCACACCCTGCGGGTCTACTTCGCGTCGGGCATGAGCCAGGCCCGGGCGAAGGAGGCGCTGCACGTGCACGTGAACACCGTGGTGCAGCGCCTGGAGCGGATAGGCCGCCTCCTGGGCCCCGACTGGCAGTCCCCCGACCGCGCGCTGGAGCTCCAGCTGGCGCTGCGGCTGCACCAGGTGTCCGTATCCCACACCCCGCCATCGGACCTTTGATTCATTGCAGGATCGTGAATACGATCTTTCATAACAAGCCAATACCGGGATCCATGCCTACTGTTCAGAGGTACCTCGCTTGACGCGTTCCTCTACCTCTGGATCCCACGATGTCTGCAGCAACACCGCGCCGCCGTACCGCGCTCGCCCTCACCACCACCGTCACCGCCCTCGCGCTGCTCGTCTCCGGCTGCGGGCTCGGCGGCTCGGACGGCAAGCGCATCCGCGTGGGCGTCTCCGGCGACTCCCCCGAGTGGGACGTCCTCGCCAGGGAGGCGAAGAAGCAGGGCCTGACCGTCGAGACGGTCGTCTTCGACGACTACTCGCTGCCCAACAAGGCCCTCGGCGCCGGCGACATCGAACTCAACGCCTTCCAGCACCTGGTCTTCCTCGCCCAGTCCAACAGTGCGAACAAGACCGACATCACCCCCATCGCCGCCACCACCGTGGTCCCGCTCGGCCTGTACTCCGCCAAGCACAAGCAGCTCGCCGACCTCCCCGACGGAGCGTCCGTCGCCCTGCCCAACGACCCCTCCAACCAGGGCCGCGCCCTGCACGTCCTGGAGCAGGCCAAGCTCATCGAGCTCAAGAAGGACGCCGGACTCTTCGCCACCCCCGACGACATCACCGCCAACCCCAAGCACGTGAAGATCACCCCCGTCAACGCCCAGCAGACCCCGCGCACCCTCCAGGACGCGGACGCGGCCGTCATCAACGACGGGGTCGCGGAACTCGCCGGGATCAAGGCCGACACCGCGCTGTACAAGGACGATCCGGCGAGCCCGCAGGCCCTGCCGTACCTCAACGTCATCGCCGCCCGGGCCGACCGGAAGGACGACGCCGACTTCCGCAAGATCGTGGAGCTCTACGCCTCCAAGCCCGTCCAGGACGAGGTCCGCCGCACCAGCAACGGCACCGCCCACCACATCGAGCTGCCCGCCCCCGAACTCCGCGCCGAACTCGGCCGGATCACGAAGCAGCTGGCCCGATGACCGCCCCCACCACCGCGGGCGGCCCCGGCCGGCCCCTCGTCGAACTGCGCGACGTGCGCAAGGAGTTCCCCGGCGGGTCCGTCGCCGTCGACGGGGTGAGCCTGACCGTCGGCGCGGGCACCGTCTTCGGCGTCGTCGGCCACAGCGGCGCGGGCAAGTCCACCCTGCTGCGCCTGGTCAACGGCCTGGAGGAGCCCACCTCGGGCAGCGTCCTGGTGGGCGGCCAGGACCTCGCGGCCCTCGGCGAGCGCGGGCTGCGCCCCGTGCGCAGGGAGATCGGCATGGTCTTCCAGCAGTTCAACCTCTTCCGCTCGCGCACCGTCCTCGGCAACGTCCTCTACCCGCTGCACCTGGCCGGGCTGGACCGCGCGGCCGCCCGGGCACGGGCCGAGGAGACCCTCGACTTCGTCGGGCTGTCCGGGCACGGCGGGCGCTACCCCGAGCAGCTGTCGGGCGGACAGCGCCAGCGCGTCGGCATCGCCCGCGCCCTGGCCACCCGTCCCGGGCTGCTGCTGTGCGACGAGGCCACCTCCGCCCTCGACCCGCAGACCACGGGCGAGGTGCTGGCCCTGCTGCGCCGGGTCAACCGCGAACTCGGGGTCACGATCCTGCTGATCACCCACGAGATGGAGGTCGTCCGGAGCCTCTGCGACCGGGTGGCCGTCATGGAGGCGGGCAAGGTGGTGGAGAGCGGCGAGGTCTACGAGGTCTTCGCGCGCCCGCGCCACGCCACCACCGCCGCCTTCGTCCGCTCCGCCCTGCACAGCGCCCCCGACGGGCCGCTGCTGGAGCGGCTGCGCGCGCGGCACCCCGGGCACCTGGTCACCGTGCCGGTGGTCGACGGCGTCCCGGCCATGGACGCCCTCGCGCCGCTGCTGCGCGGGCACGGCGTCGACTTCGCCTTCGTGCACGGCGGGGTGGGCGAGGTGCGCGGGCGGCCGCTGGGCAGTGTGACCCTCGAACTGCGGGGCGAGGCGGGGGCGGTGGAAGCCGTCGCCGCGGGCCTCGCCACCGCCGCCGCCACCGCGTCCGCCGCCGCCACCGCGGACGCGGTCGGCTCCGGTGCGAAGGCGGGTGTGCGGTGAGGGCCGACTGGAGCACGTTCTGGCCGAAGGTCCTCGACGCGACCGGCGAGACCGTCTACATGGTGCTGATCACGCTGGCGCTCTCCACCGTCGGCGGCCTGGCGGTCGGGCTCGCCCTGTACGCCACGCGCAAGGGCGGGGTGCTGCCCAACCGGGCCGTGCACGCGGTGCTGGGCACGTTCATCAACGTCGTCCGCCCCGTCCCCTTCATCATCGCGATCGTGGCCCTGGCCCCGGTCACCCGGGCGGTGGTGGGCACGATGATCGGCACCGACGCCGCGGTCTTCCCGATGACGGTCGTGGCGACCTTCGGCATCGCCCGGATCGTGGAGTCCAACCTGCTCTCCGTCGAGCCGGGCGTCATCGAGGCGGCCCGCTCCATGGGCACCGGCCCGCTGCGGATCCTGCTCACGGTGCTGGTCCCCGAGGCGCTCGGGCCGCTGGTGCTGGGGCTGACGTTCATGCTCGTCGCGCTCATCGACTTCTCCGCGGTGGCGGGGACCGTCGGCGGCGGCGGTGTGGGCAACCTGGCGATGACGTACGGGTACCTGCGCTTCGACACCTCGGTGATGGTGGTGACCGTCCTGGTGCTCATCGCCCTGGTGCAGTCCGCGCAGTTCCTGGGGAACCTCCTCTCGCGCAGGATCCTCAGGCGCTGAACCGCCGCCGCGGCCCCGGGCGGCGGCCCTCAGGCCGCCAGGGCCGTGGTGACCACCAGCGGGGGCCGTTCCCGTTCGGCGGTCCAGGGGCGGCTGCGGACCAGCTCCGGATCGGCTTCGCCGCGCGCCTCGTCGAACGTCGGCCGTTCCTGGAGGACGTCCCGGAACCCGGCCCGCTCCAGCAGCACGGGGATCCGGGCCACGGGCCAGGCATGGTTGCGCACCTCCTGCCAGGTGCCGTCCGTGCGCCGCAGCCGCACGGTCAGCTCCTGGCCCGGCACGCGGGCCGGGGCGGGGCCGTCGATGCGCAGGGAGGCGTACTCCGTCCCGCCGCAGTCGGGGTCGGTGGACAGCAGGACGAACGGGCCTCCGGGGCGCAGCAGTCGGCGGACCTCCGTGAAGACCGACAGGACGGCCTGCTCGTCGGGCAGCGAGGCGAGCACGTGGCTGCACATCACGGCGTCCGCGCAGCCGTCGGCGAGGCCGGTCGTCCGGCCGCCCTCGACCAGGTGGAACTCCGCGACGGCCGTCCCCGGGGCGCGGGCGAGCGCCAGCATCTCGGGAGAGGTGTCCACCCCGATCAC
>NZ_JBHVUQ010000138.1:0-21045 GCF_042884105.1 Streptomyces sp. NPDC058157 | reverse complement strand
GGTCTGCTGGACGCCGCGGAGGTCTTCGGATACCGGCTGCCTGAGATGTACGCCGCGGAGCAGCGCACCGCCGGCAGCGCCCCGCTCCCGCATCCGGCTGCCTGCCGGCCCGCGGCCGTGGCCGCCGCCGCGGGGATCCACGCGCTGACCGCCCTCGCGGGCATCCGCCCCGACGCCCCCGCGGGAACGGTCGCCGTCACCCCGCCCGCGGGCGCCCCCCTCGGCGCCCTGCGGCTGGCAGGGCTACGGGTGGCGGGGGAGCCGTTCACCGTCCGGATCAGCCGGCTCGGCGTCGGCATGGTGGAGGAGGCCGCCGATGAGCTCCAACTGGGAGGGTGAGATCCCGGCCGGGCGACGCGCCCGCCTGATCGCGAGGCTGCGGACTGGGTTCCAGATCACCGTCCTCGGGATCACGAAAGCGCTGTTTATCGTCAGGGAGACGACTATGATCGCGGCATGTCGCCCTACGACCCGTCGGCCTATCCGCCCTTCGCCGTCACCGTCGACCTGGTCGTGCTCACCGTGCGGCGCCACGCGCTCTGCGCGCTGGTCGTACGACGGGGAGAACAGCCGTTCCAGGGACGCTGGGCGCTGCCCGGCGGCTTCGTGCGCGGGGACGAGGACCTCTCCGCCGCCGCGGCGCGGGAACTCGCCGAGGAGACCGGGCTGTGCGCGCACGACCCGGCCTCTCCCGGCGTCGACAACGGGGCGCACCTCGAACAGCTCGCCACCTACGGGGACCCGCAGCGCGACCCCCGGATGCGGGTGGTCAGCGTGGCGCACCTGGTGCTCGCCCCCGACCTGCCGGCTCCCCGCGCGGGCGGCGACGCGAACAGCGCCCGCTGGGCCCCCGTCGACGAGCTCCTGGAGGGTCCCGACCAGACCGTCACGAGCCTGGCCTTCGACCACGCGCGGATCCTCGCCGACGGCGTCGAGCGGGCCCGCTCGAAGATCGAGTACTCCTCGCTGGCCACCGCCTTCTGCCCGCCCGAGTTCACCGTCGGCGAGCTGCGCCGGGTGTACGAGGCCGTGTGGGGCGTGGCGCTCGACCCGCGCAACTTCCACCGCAAGGTCACCGGGACCCCCGGGTTCCTCGTCCCCGCCGGGGGGACGACCACCCGTCAGGGCGGCAGGCCCGCCCAGCTGTTCAGGGCTGGCGGCGCCACCCTGCTCAACCCGCCGATGCTGCGGCCGGAGGTCTGACCCGCCGTCACGGCAGGCGTGGCCGCCGCTACCGGTCCGGGGCCGGCCGGGGCTGCCCCGGACGGCGGCACTGCCGGACCTCACTCGGGCCGGTTGCCGAGAAAATCGGACATATCGCGTTATCTTGCATGCGGTACTCACCCTGCCGCTGAGCGGTCTCACACCCTGCGAGAGAAGCGATGCTCCAGGCCATCGGACTCACCAGCACACCCCGTCGAGATCTGCCGCCCCTCGTGGACGACCTCACCTTCGAGGCCCGCCCGGGGTGCGTGACCGCCCTGCTCGGCGAGCCGGGTTCGGGCAAGACCACCGCCCTGCGGCTCATGCTCGAACTCGAACCGGGTCGCGGCATCACCTACTTCCGCGGCCGTCCGCTGCACCGGATCCCGCATCCCGGTCGTGAGGTCGGCGTACTGCTCGGCGACGTGCCCGGCCATCCGTCGAGGACGGTCCGGGGCCAGCTGCGGATGCTCTGCGCCGCCGTCGGCGTCCCGGCCTCCCGGGCGGACACCATGATGGAGGTCGTCGGCATCGCGGGCCTGCGCGACCAGCGGCTCGGCTCGCTCTCGGCCGGCATGGACCGCCGCGTCGGACTGGCCGCGGCCCTGCTCGCCGACCCCTGCACCCTGCTCCTCGACGAGCCCGCAGCCGGGCTCCAGCCCCGCGAACGTGCCTGGCTGCACGGGCTGCTGCGCGGCCACGCCTCCCTCGGCGGGGCCGTGCTGTTCACCACCGCCGACGCCAAGGAGGCGGCCCGCAGCGCCGACCGGGTCGTCTCCATCGCCTCGGGCCGGCTCGTCGCCGACCAGGAGGCCGCGGACTTCGCCCGCACCCGGCTGCGCCCGCGGGTCGCCGTCCGCACCCCGCACGCCGCCCGGCTGGCCGACGTGCTGGGACGCGAGGCCCGGGCCGCGCACCGCCCCGTGGAGATCGTGGAGGAGAGCGGCAGCCGGCTCTCCGTGTACGGCAGCAACTGCGCCGAGATCGGTGAGGCGGCGTTCCGGCACGGGGTCCTCGTCCACCAGCTCGCCGACGAGACAGGGGACGCCGGAGCCCCCGTCCCGCCCGTACCGCAGGCCCGCACCGGGGCCGGAGCACCGGCGGGCAGGGCGGACGCGCGCGTCGAGGCCGCGGCCCCCGTCCGGGCCGGAGCGGGCACCGCCACGGGCCCCGACGCCGCCCTCCCGTCCGACCCCCGTACCGACCCGCGCACCGCCTCCGCCCCCGCCGCGGGGCTCCGGGCCGTGCCGGGCGCCGAGGCCGTGTCCTGGCCCGCTCCCGGGGCTGAGGCCGAGGAGGGCCCGGCTCCCGCCGCCCGGCCCGCGCACGCCCGCTCCGAGGCCCCCGTCTCGGCGGTGCGCCGCGTGGGCGGTCCGCTCCGGCCCCTGCGCTACGAGCTCCGCCGCGTCTTCGGCACCGCCGCCCCCTTCCTCACCACGGTCCTCGTCGTCGCCGTCTCCGCCCTGACCGCCCTGGTGCTCGCCCGGGCCGGGCAGGCCCCGCGCGACCGGGTCCTCGCCGCCTGGCCCGAACTGGTTCCGCTGCCCCCCGCCGCCCTCGGGGCGGGACTGCTCGGCGCCCTGGCCTACGGCGAGGAGTACCGCTACCCCGCCCTCGCCGCCGACCGGGGAACCGTCCCGCGCCGCCTGGGACTGCTCACCGCCAAGCTGGGCGTCTGCGCCGCCCTGGCCCTGCTGCTCGGCGCCCTCGCCACGGCCGCCGACGCCGCCGCCCTCCGCCTCGTCTTCGGCCGCGCCCCGCTGGGCACCTGGTCGGAGTGGGTGGTGCCCGCCGCGAGCTGGGCGGGGCTGCTGGTCGGCTGTGCCTGGGCCGGGGTACTCGCCTCCGCGGTGTTCCGTTCCGCCTCGGCCGGCCTGGCTGCCGTGCTCGCCGTACCGGTGATGGTGGTGCCCCTGGTGCGCAAGGCGCTGGAGGGCCCGTCCGCGTACCCCGTGCACGGGTTCGCCTCCCGGCTGCGCGGTCTGGCCTCGGCGCCGTGGCCCGCGGAGACGGACCGCTACGTCCTGGGGGCCTTCCGGGTGATGGTCCAACCCGTGGGAGCCGGACTGGTGTTGTCGTTGATGGTCCTGTTGTGCGCCTATGGGTTCACAGGACTGCGCGGTCGGGTCCGTTGGTGATCGTTCCGATGCGGTAGCCGACTTCGGGGAGACCGGAGAAGTCCGCTTCGCTCCCGATCACCCGAAGCGGACCGCAACTCCCCGCAAAAGGCCCGGTTCTTTACGATAAGTCGTCAATTGCGTAGGTGGCACCGATCACCCTTTCGTGTGCTTTTCACCAAAGACCTCAAGGGCGGTGGAGGCACGGCCGACAAAGGATTCGTGAGTACCCTTGCGCACACCATGATGACCGCCGCCCGCCATGCCGACACCGGCCTCGCCGGCCCGGGCGAACTCGACCGCTACCCCTACGCGGAGGCCACCGCCGCCGAGCGGGTCGGTCCGCCCCACTGGGACGGCGCCGACGTGGAGTTGAGCCGTGTGGGCCGCCGAGCGGCAGGCAGCCGTGGCCGCGGGCTGCACGGCCAACTCGTCCAGCAGCTCGGCCAGATGATCGTCTCCGGCGACCTCGGCGCGGACCGCCCCCTGGTCCCCGAGGAGATCGGCCAGCGCTTCGAGGTCTCCCGCACCGTCGTCCGCGAATCGCTGCGCGTCCTGGAGGCCAAGGGCCTCGTCAGCGCCCGGCCCAACGTGGGCACCCGGGTCCGTCCGGTCGCCGACTGGAACCTCCTCGACCCCGACATCATCGAATGGCGCGCCTTCGGCCCCCAGCGCGACGACCAGCGCCGCGAGCTCAACGAGCTCCGCTGGACGATCGAGCCCCTCGCCGCCCGCCTCGCCGCCGGCCACGGCCGCCCCGACGTCCAGCAGCGCCTCTCCGACATGGTCGAGATCATGGGCCACGCCCTCGGACAGGGCGACGCGATCACCTTCGCCCGCGCCGACAACGAGTTCCACGCGCTGCTGATCCAGGTCGCCGGCAACCGCATGCTGGAGCACCTGTCGGGGATCGTCTCCGCCGCCCTCCAGGTGTCCGGCAGCCCCATCACCTCCTGCGACCGCCCCAGCGAGACCTGCGTGGCCCACCACGCGCGGATGGTCGAAGCCCTCGCCACCGGCGACGGCGCGGGCGCCGAGAGCGCCATGCGCCAGCTCCTGACGGTGCATCCGGAGGTCGAGCGCGTGGTGCCCGCCCCGCGCGAACACTGACCCCCCGGCGCACGGGGGCGTGGGGGTGCTGCACCGGTCGCCGGGCCCGTTCTTGGGGCCCCGCGACACCCGGGTGCGAGGGGTGGCCGGAACCCCTGTGTGACTTGGACCACGAAGATTGGGCGTAACGCTCTGCGACGTCACGCGATGACCTAAGCGGTGATGGCCGACGGAGGGAAACAGCAGCCCTTGGGGTGCTGTGCAGCTCCCCGGCCCCTGCCCGCGCCCCGGCCCATCCCCAGTCGGTGGTCGTCGGCTCCGGTCCAGCACCAGGCCGGGGTCGGAACCCGTTCCCATCGTTCCGAGAGGTTGTTCGTGTCGGCCAGCACATCCCGTACGCTCCCGCCGGAGATCGCCGAATCCGAGTCTGTGATGGCGCTCATCGAGCGGGGCAAGGCCGAGGGGCAGATCGCCGGCGATGACGTGCGTCGGGCCTTCGAGGCTGACCAGATTCCTGCGACCCAGTGGAAGAATGCCCTGCGCAGCCTCAACCAGATCCTCGAGGAAGAGGGTGTGACGCTGATGGTCAGTGCCGCAGAGTCGCCCAAGCGCACCCCACGCAAGAGCGTCGCAGCGAAGACCCCCGCCAAGCGTACGACGACCAGGCCGGTCGCCGCCAAACCGGCTGCCGCCCCGGCCGTGGCCGAGGCCCCGGCGGAGGCCGCGCCGACGGAACCCGACACCGCCGACGTCCTCGCCGAGGAACCGCCGGCCGAGCCCGCCGCGAAGAAGACCGCGGCCCGCAAGACGGCGGCCAAGAAGGCCGCGCCCGCGAAGAAGGCCGCCGCGAAGAAGACCGCGGCCAAGAAGACCGCCGCCAAGAAGGACCTGGACGAGGGCGACGAAGAGGCCGTCGACGAGGGTCCCGACGCGGTGAAGGCCGAGGCCGAGGAAGAGGAGGAGGGCGGGGAGAACAAGGGCTTCGTCATCTCCGACGACGAGGACGACGCCCCCGCCCAGCAGGTCGTGGTGGCCGGTGCCACCGCCGACCCGGTCAAGGACTACCTCAAGCAGATCGGCAAGGTCCCCCTCCTCAACGCCGAGCAGGAGGTCGAGCTCGCCAAGCGCATCGAGGCGGGCCTGTTCGCCGAGGACAAGCTGGCCAACTCCGACAAGCTGGCGCCCAAGCTCAAGCGCGAACTGGAGATCATCGCCGAGGACGGCCGCCGCGCCAAGAACCACCTGCTGGAGGCCAACCTCCGCCTCGTGGTCTCCCTGGCCAAGCGCTACACGGGCCGCGGCATGCTCTTCCTGGACCTGATCCAGGAAGGGAACCTGGGCCTGATCCGCGCGGTCGAGAAGTTCGACTACACCAAGGGCTACAAGTTCTCCACCTACGCGACGTGGTGGATCCGGCAGGCGATCACCCGCGCCATGGCCGACCAGGCCCGCACCATCCGCATCCCGGTGCACATGGTCGAAGTGATCAACAAGCTGGCCCGCGTGCAGCGCCAGATGCTCCAGGACCTGGGCCGCGAGCCCACCCCGGAGGAGCTGGCCAAGGAACTCGACATGACCCCCGAGAAGGTCATCGAGGTCCAGAAGTACGGGCGCGAGCCGATCTCCCTGCACACCCCGCTGGGCGAGGACGGCGACAGCGAGTTCGGCGACCTGATCGAGGACTCCGAGGCGGTCGTCCCGGCCGACGCCGTCAGCTTCACGCTCCTGCAGGAGCAGCTCCACTCGGTGCTCGACACGCTCAGCGAGCGCGAGGCCGGCGTCGTCTCGATGCGCTTCGGGCTGACCGACGGCCAGCCCAAGACCCTCGACGAGATCGGCAAGGTCTACGGGGTCACCCGCGAGCGCATCCGCCAGATCGAGTCCAAGACCATGTCGAAGCTGCGCCACCCGTCGCGCTCCCAGGTGCTGCGCGACTACCTGGACTGACCGGACCGGCAGGGGCCCACGGCGGTGGCCGCGCGGGTGCGCGCGGCCACCGGGCATCCCACTCTGGGTGGAGTCATGCACACTCGGAGTCAGGAGGCCCCATGCGTCGACCCATCGCCCGTGCCCTGGCGGGCGCACTGACCCTGGTGGCGGGAGCGGCCGTGGCGCCGCTGGCCCAGGCGCCCACGGCGGCGGCGGACAGCGTGGTCATAGGCGGGCAGCCGGTGAAGGTGGCCGACAGTCCGTGGGTCGTGGCCCTCGCCAGCCGTGACCGGTTCGGGGGTATCCGTGACGGGCAGTTCTGCGGCGGTGTCCTCGTGGCCCCGACGACGGTGGTGACGGCGGCCCACTGCCTCGGCCGGCAGGTGCTGGGTGGACCGGTCGACTCCGTCGCCGACTTCCGGGTGATCACCGGCCGTACGGAGCTGCGCGCCCCCGAGGGGCGGGAGATCGCGGTCCGTGCGGCCCGGGTGAACCCCGCGTACGACCCCGGGACGAACGCCGGCGACCTCGCCGTGCTGGAGCTGGCCGAAGCCGTGCCGGCGGACCACGTGCTGCCGATGGCCGGGCAGGGCCACCCCGGCTACGAGGCCGGCACCGGAGCGGCGGTGTACGGCTGGGGGGACACGAGCGGTTTCGGGGACTACGCGTACGGGCTGCGCGCGGCGCAGGTCACCGTCCTGGACGACGAGGTCTGCCGGCGGGCGTACCCGGGTGATGCGGACGGTCGGTACCGGGCCGACTCCATGGTGTGCGCGGGCGACCGGTCCGGCGGCAAGGACGCCTGTCAGGGGGACAGCGGCGGCCCGCTGGTGGCCCGTGGGCGGCTGATCGGGCTGGTGTCCTGGGGGCGTGGCTGCGGGCGCGCCGACAGCCCGGGGGTGTACACCCGGATCGCCCCGTTGATCGACTTCGTGAGCGGCTCCCAGAAGGGCCGGGGGCCGGGCGGGGTCTAAGGGCACCTCCGGGGCCGTCTCCGGGGCTCCAGGCCCCCCGTACGGCCCGCACGGGGGGCCTGGGGGCCGGGAGTCCGGTCGTTCGGGGCGTGGAAGTGCCTCGGAGAGGGTCTCGGACATGAGGACGGGCGGCGCCTCTGGGTCTCAGAGGTGCCGCCCGTCGACCGGCCTTGCCGGTCCTGGCTCGTCGGATGCGAGGTCAGGCCTGTGTCAGCGGTCCTCGGGGTCGGCTGCGTGGGCGGCCGGAGCGGAGGTCAGCCGCTCGGTCTCATCCTGTATTTCCGCGGCGATCTTCTTGAGTTCCGGCTCGAACTTACGCCCGTGGTGGGCGCAGAAGAGCAGTTCACCACCGCTCAGGAGGACGACGCGCAGATATGCCTGGGCGCCGCAACGGTCGCATCGGTCAGCGGCCGTCAGCGGGGTCGCGGGTGTCAGAACAGTAGTCACGTCGCCTCTTCTCTAGCTCGACGAGCTGTCGTACCAGGGTCAACATCCAACCAGGCCGAAAACGTTCCCGCTCGCGGCTTTTCCTCGAAACTTCCTTCCGAAGCTGGCCGGCTGCTGCCGGTTGGCGGCGAAGGAGCCGTATTGCGTTGCTTTACGGTTTCGCGTTGTCAGTCGTTCGCTTGTAGCAGTTCTCGTCCTCCCCGGCTGAGTGCCGGATGTTGATGAGGACGTGCCCGAACCCTAAATGGTTCATGCCTGGAAGGGAACGTGATGTTTGCTTCACCCTCACGGGGGATCGAACATCCGTGCGGATCTGCACTAGGCTGTGGAACGCGCGAGGGTGGCGTTGCATCGGCTCTACCAGGCCTCGGTACCCTTCGACGGGCGACCGAGCCACCCCCGCGCCCCAGCGGGCCAGAAAAGAAATTCAGCGAGGAGCGAACTGCGTGACCGCCGACACGTCCGTGCCTTCCAGCGCGCTGCTGTCCGGAGCAGACCGGGACGGTTCCAACTACACCGCGCGGCACCTGCTCGTCCTCGAAGGCCTCGAGGCCGTCCGCAAGCGCCCCGGCATGTATATCGGCTCCACCGACAGCCGAGGCCTGATGCACTGCCTCTGGGAGATCATCGACAATTCCGTCGACGAGGCCCTGGGCGGCTACTGCGACCACATCGAGGTCGTCCTCCACGAGGACGCCTCGGTCGAGGTCCGTGACAACGGCCGCGGCATCCCGGTCGACGTCGAGCCCAAGACCGGCCTGTCCGGCGTCGAGGTCGTCATGACCAAGCTGCACGCCGGCGGAAAGTTCGGCGGCGGCTCGTACGCGGCCTCCGGCGGTCTGCACGGCGTCGGCGCCTCCGTGGTCAACGCCCTGTCGGCCCGCCTCGACGTCGAGGTCGACCGCGGCACCACCCACAGCATCAGCTTCCGCCGCGGCGTCCCCGGCACGTTCACCGAGGAGGGCCCCGACTCCCCCTTCGACCCGGGCAGCGGCCTGCGCAAGGGCAAGCGGGTCGCGAAGGGGAAGACCGGCACCCGGATCCGGTACTGGTCCGACCGCCAGATCTTCCTCAAGGACGCCCGGCTCTCCCTGGAGACGCTCTACCAGCGCGCCCGCCAGACCGCCTTCCTCGTGCCCGGACTGACCATCGTCGTCCGCGACGAGCGGGCCATCGACGGCGCGGGCAAGACGGAGGAGACGTTCCGCTACGACGGCGGCATCAGCGAGTTCTGCGACTACCTCGCCCAGGACAAGGCCGTCTGCGACGTGCTGCGGCTCAGCGGCTCGGGCACCTTCAAGGAGACCGTCCCGGTCCTCGACGACCGCGGTCACATGACCCCCACCGAGGTCACCCGCGAGCTGGGCGTGGACATCGCCCTGCGCTGGGGCACGGGGTACGAGACCAATCTCAAGTCCTTCGTGAACATCATCGCCACCCCCAAGGGCGGCACCCACGTGGCCGGATTCGAGCGGTCGGTCACCAAGACGGTGAACGAGGTGCTGCGCTCCGCCAAGCTCCTGCGCGTCGCCGAGGACGACGTCGTCAAGGACGACGCCATGGAGGGCATGACGGCGGTCGTCACCGTCCGCCTCGCCGAGCCGCAGTTCGAGGGCCAGACCAAGGAGGTGCTCGGCACCTCCGCGGCCACCCGGATCGTCGCCGCCGTCGTCGCCAAGGAGCTCAAGGCCTTCCTGACCTCCACCAAGCGCGACGACAAGCAGCAGGCCCGCGCCGTGATGGAGAAGATCGTCGCGGCCGCCCGGACCCGGATCGCGGCCCGTCAGCACAAGGAGGCGCAGCGCCGCAAGACCGCACTGGAGACCTCCTCGCTGCCGGCCAAGCTGGCCGACTGCCGCAGCGACGACGTGGACCGCAGCGAGCTGTTCATCGTCGAGGGCGACTCCGCCCTCGGTACGGCCAAGCTCGCCCGGAACTCCGAGTTCCAGGCGCTGCTGCCGATCCGCGGCAAGATCCTCAACGTCCAGAAGTCCTCGGTTTCGGACATGCTCAAGAACGCCGAGTGCGGCGCGATCATCCAGGTCATAGGAGCCGGCTCCGGTCGGACCTTCGACATCGACGCCGCCCGGTACGGCAAGGTCATCATGATGACCGACGCCGACGTGGACGGCTCCCACATCCGCACCCTGCTGCTGACCCTCTTCCAGCGCTACATGCGGCCGATGGTCGAGGCGGGCCGGGTCTTCGCGGCCGTTCCGCCGCTGCACCGGATCGAGCTGGTCCAGCCCAAGAAGGGCCAGGACAAGTACGTCTACACGTACTCGGACAACGAACTGCGCCAGACGCTGCTGGAGTTCCAGCGCAAGAACATCCGCTACAAGGACGCCATCCAGCGCTACAAGGGCCTCGGCGAGATGGACGCCGACCAGCTCGCGGAGACCACGATGGACCCGCGCCACCGCACCCTGCGGCGGATCAACATCGGCGACCTGGAAGCGGCGGAGCAGGTCTTCGACCTCCTCATGGGCAACGAGGTCGCCCCGCGCAAGGAGTTCATCACCAGCTCGGCCGCGACCCTGGACCGCTCGCGCATCGACGCCTGATCCGGCTCTCCGGTGTCCGGCGTTCTTCCCTCCCCTCACCTGATGGAGTGAAGAGCGCCAGGACATCAGTCCGGAAAGCGACCATTCGGCACATCCTTGTGAGCACGCCGCCGATGCGGCGACGGACAAGGAGAGTTCGGTGGACAAGGACGAAGGTCGTGAAGCCGGAACGATCCGGCTGGACGACCCCTGGTACGACGCCCTGGCCGTGGGCTGGGGCGAGGGAGCGGAACCCTTCCCGCAGCCCGGGCCCACGGCGGACCGAGGTGCCCCCGGCGCCTCCGACATCTACCTGGAAGTGCAGCGCAGCGCCGCCTTCCAGGAGGTCCGGGGCCGGTACCGGAGGTTCGTCGTCCCCGCGACCGCCGGATTCCTCCTCTGGTACGTCGCCTACGTGGTCGCGGCCACCACCGCGCCCGGGCTGATGGCGCGGCCCGTGGTGGGCTCGGTCAACGTGGCCCTGCTGGCGGGCCTCGGCCAGTTCCTCAGCACCTTCCTGCTGACCTGGGCCTACGCCCGGCACGCGCGGCTGCGCCGGGACAGCGCCGCCCTCGACCTGCGCTGGACCGTCTTCGAGCGGGAACGCGGCCAGGAGCGCGGCCGTGGCGGGCGGGGGGAGGGCCGGTGACCTCCGAACACCAGACGCTCACGCTGATCCTGTTCAGTCTGTTCATCGCCGTGACCCTCGGCATCACCACCTGGGTCAGCCGCAGGAGGCACGGCTCGACGGAGGAGTTCTACGCGGGCGGCCGGCTGTTCTCTCCCATGGAGAACGGTTTCGCCATCGCCGGCGACTACATGTCCGCCGCCTCCTTCCTCGGGGTCTCCGGGCTGATCTCCCTCTTCGGCTACGACGGGCTGCTGTACCTGATCGGTTTCCTCGTCGCCTGGCTGATGGTGCTGTTCCTGGTCGCCGAACTGGTGCGCAACTGCGGCCGCTTCACCCTCGCCGACGTCGTCGTCGCGCGGATGAGCGAGCGGCCGGTGCGGATCGCCGCCGGGACCTCCTCGGTGGTGGTCTCGGTGCTGTACCTGGTCGCGCAGATGGTCGGCGCGGGCAGCCTGGTGGGACTGCTGCTGTCGGACACCGGCCCCGGCGCCCGGACCCTGACGGTCGTCGGGGTCGGCGCGCTGATGGTGGTCTACGTTGCCTTCGGGGGGATGCGGGCCACCACCTGGATCCAGATCGTCAAGGCCGTCCTGCTGATCGGCGGGGCGATCGCCCTCACCGTGCTGGTCCTGCTGCGCTTCCACGGGAACGTCGACCAGCTCCTGTCCACCGCCGCCGAACGCAGCGGGCACGGGGCCCGGTTCCTGAGCCCCGGCCTCAAGTACGGCGGGGACTGGACGGCGCGCGTCGACTTCATGAGCCTGGGCCTGGCCCTGGTCCTGGGGACGGCGGGGCTCCCGCACATCCTGTCCCGCTTCTACACCGTCCCGACCGCGCGGGCCGCCCGCCGGTCGGCGGTGTGGGCGATCGGGCTGATCGGGGGCTTCTACCTGATGACCATCGTGCTCGGGCTCGGGGCGGCCGCGCTGGTGGGGCCCGACGCGGTGCGGGCGTCCAGTGCCTCCGGGAACACCGCCGTCCCGCTGCTGGCCGGGTTCCTCGGCGGGGGCGCCGGCTCCACGGGCGGCGCCGTGCTTTTCGCCCTCGTCGCCGCCATCGCCTTCGCGACGATCCTCGCCGTGGTCGCCGGGATCACCCTGGCTTCCTCGGCCTCCGTCGCGCACGACCTGTACGCCTCGCTCAGGCGGCGGCGGGCCCGGCAGCGCAGCGAGGTGACCGTGGCCCGGGTGGCGGCCGTGGGGATCGGGGCGGTGGCCATCGCCCTCGGGCTGCTCGCCCAGGACATGAACGTGGCCTTCCTGGTGGGCCTGGCCTTCGCGGTGGCGGCCTCGGCGAACCTGCCGGTGCTGCTGTACTCGCTGTTCTGGCGCGGCTTCACCACCAGGGGGGCCGTCTGGTCGGTGTACGGAGGGCTGGTGCCGGCGTTGCTGCTGGTGGTCCTGTCGCCGGTGGTGTCGGGGAGTCCCGGATCCCTCTTCCCCGGCCTGGACTTCCAGTACTTCCCGCTGCAGAACCCCGGGATCGTGTCGATCCCGCTCGGGTTCCTGGCGGGCTGGCTGGGAACGGTCACCTCCGCCGAGGAGCCGGACGAGCGCAAGTACGCCCAGACGGAGGTCCGTTCCCTGACCGGGGCGGGAGCGGTGTGAGGTGCGCCGGGCGGCGGTTCAGGAGCCGCCCGACGGGACCCAGGTGTAGCGGTGCTCCGGCCGGCCGGTCTCGCCGTAGCGCAGGGCCAGCGAGACGCGGCCGGCGCGGTCCAGGAGCTTCAGGTAGCGCTGGGCGGTCTGGCGGCTGATGCCGGCGCGGTCGGCGATCTGCTGGGTGGACAGCGGGCCTTCCGCCGTGCGCAACACCCGGCGGACCAGCTCGGCGGTGGTCGGGGAGTGCCCCTTGGGGAGCTCGTTGGGGGTGTCGGCCGAGGCGAGGGCTCCGAAGATCCGGTCCACCTCGGCCTGTTCGGCCTCGCCTCCGCCGGACAGGGAGCGGCGCAGGGCAGCGTAGGCCTCCAGTTTGGTGCGCAGGCCGGTGAAGGTGAACGGCTTGACCAGATACTGGAGGGCGCCTAGCCGCATGGCCGCCTGGACGGTGGCCAGGTCCCGGGCGGCCGTGACCATGATCACGTCGGTGTGCCGGCCCAGCTGGCGCAGGCGGCGCACCAGGTCCAGGCCGGTCCCGTCGGGCAGGTAGTGGTCGAGCAGGACCAGGTCCACCGGGCGGGTGGTGCAGAACTCCAGTGCCGCGGCCGCCGAATGGGCCTCGCCCACCACCTGGAACCCGGGAACCTTCGCCACGTACGCCGCGTTGATACGGGCAACACGCATGTCGTCGTCGACGACCAATACGTGGATCGGGGACTCCTTCACCGCAGGGCCTCCGGAAGTACGACGGAGAACTCCGCCCCTCCGTCCTCTGCTTCGCCGGCCCGGGCGCTGCCACCCTGCCGCTCCGCGAGGCGGCGTACGAGGGCGAGGCCCAGCCCGCGCTCGCGGTGGGCCGCGGGCTGCTTGGTCGACCAGCCTTCCGTGAAGATCTCCTCGCGGCGTCCGGCGGGGATCCCGGGGCCGCTGTCGCGCACGCGGAGGACGGCGGTGCGTCCTTCCGCGCGGATGCCGACCTCGACCAGGGGCGCGGTGGAGCCGGCCGCCGCGTCCAGGGCGTTGTCGACGAGGTTGCCGAGGATCGTGACGAGGCCGCCCGGGTCCACCAGGCGGTCGGGAAGGAGGGAGTCCGGGGCGAGGCGCAGCGGGACGCCGCGCTCCGCCGCGACGGTGGCCTTGCCCACCAGCAGTGCGGCCAGCAGGGGGTCGTGGACCTTCTCGGTGACCTGCTCGGCCGTGGTGCGGTGCACACCCACGACCTCGGTCACGAAGGCGGCCGCTTCCTCGTGCAGCCCCAGTTCGAGGAGGCCGAGGAGGGTGTGGAGGCGGTTGGCGTGCTCGTGGTCCTGGGCGCGCAGGGCGTCGATCAGGCCCTTGGTGGAGTCGAGCTCGCGGCTCAGGTGCTCCAGTTCGGTGCGGTCGCGCAGGGTGGCGACGGCCCCGCCGTCGGCGGTGGGCATCCGGTTGGCCACCAGGACGCGGGGGCCCTGGACGGTCAGCAGGTCGCGGCCGGTGACGCGGCCCGCCAGGACGTCGCTGGTGCGGCCCGCGCCGAGGACCTCGTCCAGGGGGCGGCCGGCCAGGGCGTCCGCGCCGTCCCGGCCGAGGCCCAGCAGCCGGGCCGCCTCGTCGTTGACGAGGCGTACCCGGTCGTCGCGGTCGAGGGCGATCACGCCCTCGCGGATGGAGTGCAGCATCGCCTCGCGCTCGGCGAGGAGGCCGGCGATGTCGGAGAAGGCCAGGTCCCGGGTCTGCCGTTGGATCCGGCGGGAGAGGAGGTAGGCGGCGAGCGCCCCGGCGGCCAGGGCGCCGCCGGCATAGGCGAAGAGGCCGGGGATGGCGCCGAGCAGCCGGTCGCGGACGCTGTCGTAGGCGATGCCGACGGAGACGGCCCCCACGATCTCCCCGTCGGCGGCGAGGAGGGGGACCTTGCCGCGGGCGGAGCGGCCGAGGGTGCCCTGGTCGATCTCCATCACCTCGTGCCCGGCGAGGGCGTCGGCGGGGTCGGTGGAGACGGGCAGTCCGATGCGGTCGGGGCTGGGGTGGGAGCGGCGGATCCCCTTCAGGTCGAGGACCACCACGTACTCGGCTCCGGTCGCGCGGCGGATCCGCTCGGCCGCGGCCTGGACGGGGCTGTCGGCGGTGGGGCCCGAGGCGAGCAGGTCGGCGGCCAGGGTGGGGTCGGCCGCCGTGCTCTGCGCGATCGCCAGTGCGCGCCGCATCGCCTGGTCGTCCAGCTGGTGGCTCAGGGGCGCCAGGAAGAGTCCCGTGGCCAGGACGAGGACCCCGGCGGCGATGGCCAGCTGGGTGAGCAGGATCTGCGAGACGGCGCGCCGGGGCAGGCCGAGGCGCCGGCCGCGCAGGGGGAGGAACCGCATGACTGGTAACCGTAGGTCGGCGGGCGCGGAAGCGGAACGGCCGTCGCTCAGATCTGCCCGGGCGGTGACCGACCGTGACCGGGGTGAGAGCCGGTCACCGCCGGGGCGCGGCGGCGGTCCGGCGCGGTCGAGGCCGGGCGTTCGCGGAGAGGCGGCGGTGGCGGCGGTCGCCGCTCTCGCCCGGCCGAGGGTCCGGCGGTGCCCGGCGGTCGGCGGGGTGTTCTCTGCCTTTTGGCAGAGGGGCGGATCGGCCCTGAGGCGCATGCCGTCGTGCGTGTCGGAATCGATACTGGTCAGCGTGGTGAGCTCATCTCCGTTCCGGGTCCGTCGTCCGCTCCGGGGTCCCGTGCGCGCGGTGGCCGAGACGGCCTGGGTGCTGCTCGCCGGGTTCGGGGTGTGGCTGGTGGTCGCCTCCCTCGGCGTGCTCCCGCGCCCGTACCTCCAGTTGCCCGCACTGGCCGTCGCCGGGTGCCTGTTCCCGCTGCGCCGCCGCTTCCCGGTGCCCGTCCTCCTCGTTCTCGCCGTACTGACCGGGGTGGCCCCGTGCGTCGGCCCGGTCACCGCGGCGACCGCGTACACGGTGGCCCGGCGGACGGCGCGGGCGCGGACCCGGGCGCGGCTGCTGGGGGCGGCGGCCGCCCTGCTGGTGGTGTGCGCGACGCTCTGCGCGCCCTGGCTCGGCCCGGGGCCCCTGCCGTACGGGCCGGCGCTCGGGCTGGTCCTGACGCCGACCGCCGTCCTCGTCCCGGGCCTGGTCGGCACCGCGTACGGGCAGCAGCGGCGCCTGGTGCGGGCCCTGCGCGAGCGCGGGGACGCGGCCGAGCGGGCCCGGCGGCTCGCCGACAGCGAGGCCCGCACGCACGAGCGCTCCCGGATCGCCGCCGAGATGCACGACCTGCTGGGGCACCGGCTCAGCCTGATCTCCCTGCACGCGGGCGGACTGGAGCTCGCCCTGGAGCGCGCCGACCCCGAACTGCGCGAGGAGGCGGTCCTGGTCCGCCGGACCACCCGGGACGCCCTGCGCGAGCTGCGCCAGGCCCTCGGGGTGCTCGGTCCGCTGGGCCGGGACACCGGGGCGGAGGCCCTCACCGACGCCACCGGCACCCGCGCCGACATCGAGGCACTGGTGGCGGGGTCCCGGGACGGGGGCATCGCCGTACGGCTCGACTGGACGGGCGCCGACCTCGACGCCCGCCCGGCTGGGGTGCGGCGGGCGGTGCACCGGGTGGTGCGGGAGGCGCTGACCAACGTGCACCGTTACGCAGGAGCGGCGCACGTCGCCGTCAGCGTCGCGCACGACGCGGAGACCGTTCGGGTCACCGTCCGCAACGGAGCCCCGCCCGCCGTCCCCGCCGCCGCACCGGACCAGGGCACCGGCCGCGGCCTCACCGGCCTGCGCGAGCGGGTGGAGCTGCTGGGCGGCACCTTCGCGGCCGCCCCGCTGCCGTCCGGCGGCTTCCGGGTGGAGGCCGTCCTGCCCGCCGAACCGGGCGAGGCCCCCGCCCGGCGGGAGGCGGTCCCCGGCACCGGTGACGGCGCCCCCGCCGAGCCGGCCCCGGCGGAACGCGGCACCGCGCAGGCCCTGACGCCGGCCCTCGGGCTGGCGGGGCTGAGCGTGCTGACGGCCCTCGGGACCCTCTTCGTCTACGCCACCGCCCCGCACCAGGACGCCGGGCCGCGCCCGCTGCCCCGGGTCGGGATGACCTACGGCGACGTGCTGGGGAGCGGGGTCACCGACAACGCGGCGGTCCGGGCCGCGGCCGCCGGCCGTGAACCGCCGCGCCCGCCCGGCACGGCCGGCTGCGTGTACCCGTTCAACGGAGCCACCGAGTCCCGCCCCGGTTCCCTGACCATCGCCCGCTACTGCTTCGACACCGCGCAACGCCTCGTCGCCATCGACCGCTTCACCGTCCCGTCGGTCCGCGACGCCACACCCTGGGAGATCCCGTGACCGTGACCGAGCCCGCCGAACCGATCCGGGTCCTGCTCGCCGACGACGAGGCCATGATCCGGGCCGGGGTCCGCCTGATCCTCCGGCACGCCGACGGGATCGAGGTCGTCGCCGAGGCCCCCGACGGGCGGCAGGCCGTCGAACTGGCCGCCGTGCACCGCCCGGACGTCGTCCTGCTGGACATCCGGATGCCGGTCCGCGACGGGCTGGCCGCGATCGCGCCGCTGCTCGCCCTCGACCCGGCGCCGCGCGTGGTGATGCTGACGACCTTCGGCGACGACGACAACGTGGTGCGGGCGCTGCGCGAGGGCGCCGCCGGGTTCCTGCTGAAGGACGAGGGGCCGCAGGAGCTGATCGGCGCGGTCCGGGCGGCCGCCGCCGGGGACGCGGTGCTCTCCCCGGGGGTGACCGGGGCGGTGATCTCCCGGATGCTGACGGCCGGTGGGCCGCGCGGCGCGGCGGGCCAGCCGGAGGACGACCGGGTCGCCCGGCTGACCGGCCGGGAGCGGGAGGTCCTGGCCATGCTCGGCGAGGGCCTGTCGAACCAGGGCATCGCCGCCCGGCTCGGCATCGGGACCGGCACCGTCAAGACCCATGTGGGCGCCATCCTCGAGAAGACCGGCTCGACCAGCCGGGTGCAGGCGGCGCTGCTGGCCCACCGGACCGGCCTGGCCTCCTGAGCCGCCCGCGGGACGGAGCGCGACGGGTCGGGACCTCTGCCTTCCGGTAGAGCCGGAGTGTCCGGCACCTGTCTTCCGGCAGAGGCCGAGTCCCGCCTTGAGAGCGATGTTTGCGCAGGTCAGAGCCGTGACGATGGATCCATGTCACGGACCTTCCCGCCCTCCGCAACCCCTTCTCCCGCCGGCGCGGCCCCGCCGGAGCCGGCCGCCCGGGCCTGCGGCCTCACCAAGACGTACGGCACGGGCGAGACCCGGATCACCGCGCTGGACGCGGTCTCCGTGGACTTCGCCCGGGGCCGGTTCACCGCCGTCATGGGCCCCTCCGGCTCCGGCAAGTCCACGCTGATGCACTGCATGGCGGGCCTGGACCCCGTCACCTCGGGCTCGGCCCGGATCGGCGGGGTCGAGCTGTCCTCCCTGAACGACCGGCAGCTGACCCGGCTGCGGCGCGAGAAGGTGGGCTTCGTCTTCCAGGGCTTCAACCTGATGCCGACCCTCACGGCGCTGGAGAACATCACCCTGCCGCTGAGGCTGGCCGGCTGGCGGCCCGACGCCGCCTGGCTGGACACCGTCGTCGCCACGGTCGGCCTCTCGGGCCGGCTCGCGCACCGCCCCGCCGAACTCTCCGGCGGCCAGCAGCAGCGGGTGGCGGTGGCCCGGGCCCTGGCGTCCCGTCCGGAAATCGTCTTCGCCGACGAGCCGACCGGCAACCTCGACTCCCGTGCCGGCGCGGAGGTCCTCGGCTTCCTGCGCGACTCGGTGCGCGAACTCGGCCAGAGCGTGGTGATGGTCACCCACGACCCGGTGGCCGCGGCCCACGCCGACCGGGTGGTGTTCCTCGCCGACGGCCGCCTGGTGGACGAACTCCACGAGCCGACCTCCGGGGCCGTGCTCGACCGGATGCTCGCCTTCGACGCCCGCGGCCGCACCTCCTGAGTCCCGCCGCGCCTCTTCCCGTCCGCCGCGCCTCCTCCCGTCCGTCGTGCCGCCCCGTCCGCCGCGCCACACCTCCCGAAAGCCCGCCATGCTGCGAACAGCCCTGCGCAACGCCCTCGCGCACAAGGCCCGTCTGGCCATGACCGTCCTCGCGGTCTGCCTCGGGGTCGCGTTCATCTCCGGCTCACTCGTCTTCGCCGACTCCACCACCGCCGCCTACCGCGCCTCCATGGCGCGCGACCACGCCGGGACCGCGGTCACCGTGGACCCCAAGTACCCCCTCGGCGCCCCCGCCGACCAGCGCGAGTCCGTCCTCGACGACGCGCTGGTGGCCAGGCTGGCCGCCGTCCCCGGCGTCGGCGCGGCCCGCCCCTCCGTCGACGGCTCGGCCACCCTGGCCGCCAAGGACGGCACCCCGCTGCGCGCCGGCAACGCCATGGGCAAACCGGCCGCCGCCTACATCCCCGGCCCCGACGGCAAGGACGCCCGTTACCCGCTGACCTCCGGACGCGCCCCGCGCACCTCCGGCGAGGTGGCCCTCGACCGGGGCACCGCCGACGCCGGCTCCTACGCCCTCGGCGACACCGTCACCCTGGCCACCGACGGCCCCGTCCGGCGGCTGAAGCTGGTCGGCATGGTCTCCACCACCGACCCCCGCGTCACCTCCGGCGGCACCCTCGCCGTACTCGACCGGGCCACCGCCCAGGAACTGTTCGCCACCCCGGGCCGTTACACGGGCATCGACCTCTCCGCGGCGCCCGGCACCACCCCGCAGGAACTCGCCGGACGCATCGGAGCCCTCCTGCCGGCCGACCGGGCCGAGGCGACCACCGCGGCCGCCCTCGCCGCCCAGCAGTCCGTCTTCATCGACAGCAGGACCAGCAGCTACGCCCGGCTGCCCCTGATCTTCGCGGTGGTGTCGCTGTTCATCGGCTCGTTCCTCATCGTCAACACCTTCACCATGCTCGTCACCCGGCGCTCCCGGGAGATCGCCCTGATGCGCGCGATCGGCGCCACCCGGCGGCAGGTGACCGCGTCCGTCCTCGCCGAGGCGGCCCTGGTCGGCTTCCTCGCCTCGGCGCTCGGCTTCCTCCTCGGGCTGGGCGTCGCCGCCGCCCTGCCCGACGTCCTCGGCGGCGCGGACGATCCGCTGCCGAGCGGCCCGCTGGTCGTCGGCCCCGCCCCGGTGGTCGCCTCCCTGGCCGTGGGCGTCGGCGTCACGGTCCTCGCGGCGTGGCTGCCCTCCCGCCGCGCGGCCCGGATCGCCCCCGTCGAGGCGATGCGCACCGCCGAGCGGCCCCCCTCCGCCACCCTGTCGCGGGTCCGCGGCGCCGCCGGGGCGGCCGTACTCCTCGTCGGCGCCGGGCTGCTGGTCTCCCTGGGCGGCGCCGAGCACGCCTCGGACGCCAACCTGCGGACCGCGATGGCCGGCTGCGCGGTCCTGGTGACCGGACTCATCCTGCTGGCCCCCCTCCTCGCGGGCCCGGTGATCCGCCTGCTCGGCCGGCTGACCGGCCGCTTCGGGGTGGTGGGCGACCTGGCCCGGGACAACGCCCTGCGCGACCCCCGGCGTACGGCGGCCACCGCCGTCGCCCTGATGATCAGCACCGCCCTGGTCTGCGGACTCGCCGTCATCGAGCACTCCTCCAGCCGCGCCCTGGACGCCCAGGCGGCGGCCGGACTGAGCGCCGACTACGTCGTCGGCACCCGGGGCGACACCACCGCCGTCGACCCGGCCGCCGTCCGGCGGATCGCCGCCCTGCCCGGAGTGTCCACCGCCTCGGCCGTCGCGGACTCCACCTTCTCGGCCGGGGCCCTCGCCCGCCCGGTCTCCGGCGTCGACCCGAAGACCGTGGGGGCCGTCATGAAGCTGCGCTTCACCAGCGGTTCGGCCACCGCCATCGGACCGGGCCGGATCGCCGTGTCCAGCGGCTTCGCCCGCGAGAACCGGCTCGTCACCGGCGGGCGGATCGACGGGAGCATCGGGCCCGGGCAGGGCGACCGCGACCGGTCCTTCACCGTCGTCGGGATCTACGAGGACAACCCCACCGCCCGGGACGTCCTCGCCGACCGCGCCGACGTCCAGCAGCACGGATTCCTGCGCGACTCCGTCCAGCGCGTCCTCGTCCGCACCGAGGCGGGCGCATCCGGCATGGAGAAGCGGCTGCGCGGCGCCGTCGAGAACAGCCCCCTGCTGAAGGTGCAGGACCGTGACGCGCTCGTCCGGGAACAGGCCGGAGTCGCGGGCGACCTGATGACCATGGTCTTCGGACTGCTCGCCGTCGGCGTGGTCATCTCCGCCCTCGGCATGGTCAACACCCTCGCCATGTCCGTCGCCGAACGCACCCGGGAGATCGGGGTCCTGCGCGCGATCGGCGTGGACCGCGCCGGGATCCGCCGGATGATCGGGCTCGAGGCGCTCGCCGTCGCCGCCTACGGAACCCTGCTGGGCCTGGCCGGCGGCCTGTTCGGGGCGTGGAAGGTCAGCGGACTCGCCAACGGGGCCATTCCCCAGTACGCGTTCTCCCCGCCCTGGGGGACCCTCGCCCTGGTCGCCGCCCTCTCGCTCGCCGTGGGCGCCGCGGCCGCCGCGCTCCCGGCCCGCCGGGCCGCCGCGCTCGGCCCGCTGCGCGCGGTGTCCGCAGGC
>NZ_JBHVUQ010000137.1:0-21146 GCF_042884105.1 Streptomyces sp. NPDC058157 | reverse complement strand
TGTTACCGCTGGTGCTCTGGGTGGGGGGCCCGGGCGCCCGGTCCCGAGACGACCGCGTAGGTCGCCATGCGGCTGCCGTCGGCGTACATCCACCGCCGCGAGGTCTCGTCGTAGAGCCAGGCGGACTCCCCGTCGATCACGATGCCGAGCCGCAGCCCCCGTACGGCCCGCCCGAAGTCCTCGCCGCCCGCCGCGCCGTCGGCGTGGTCGTGCACGGCCCGCCGGTAGCGTTCCAGGGCCTCCGCGGCCCGGCCGAGCAACGGTCCGGGGTCCTCGGTCCGGGCGAGGGGCCGGCCGGTGGTGGGCGGCGGCTGCGGCACCGCCACGAGGAGGCGTCCGTCGACCCAGGCGGACCAGCCGTTGGCGCACAGGATCTCCGTCCACTCCCCGCGCCGGGAGAGCAGCTGCACGGGCAGGAACGGGTCCAGCGGCGCGGTCGGCCGGCCCACGTCGGGGGCCTCCCAGGCGGGCAGCCCCTCCTGGGGGACGACATGGGTGGGGTGGAACTCCGGGATCGGGTCGGTGAAGGTCATCGCCGGGGCTGCTTCCGCATCACGGCCGGCTCCTGCCGGCGCAGCAGCCGGGCCACGACCACGCCGAAGACCACCGACAGCACGACCAGCGCGGCGACGCACACCAGCCAGCCGCCGGCCTCGTGGTGGTAGATCGGGTCCTGGGTGAGCTTCCCGGGGACGATCCGGCCCAGTTCGATGGTGGCGCCCATCGCGCCCATGGCCCAGCGGGAGGGCGCCAGCCAGGCGACCTGTTCGAGGACGGGGACGCCGTAGAGCTTCAGCAGGGTGCCGCAGAAGACGACCTGGACGATGGCGAGGAGGACCAGCAGCGGCATGGTGACCTCCTCCTTCTTGACCAGGGCGGAGATCATCAGGCCGAGCATCATCGCGGTGAAGGACAGCAGGGCGACGGCGAGGGTGATCTCGATCAGCGGGGGCATGAGCACGCCCTTGCCGCCGGGGGCGTCCAGATCCACTCCGGCGAGGGCGATGAGGGTCAGGACCACGGCCTGGGCGACGGTGATCGTCCCCAGCACCACCACCTTCGACATCAGGTAGGCGGAGCGCGACAGCCCGACGGCGCGTTCGCGCTGGTAGATCACGCGTTCCTTGACCAGTTCGCGGACCGCGTTGGCGGCGCCGGTGAGCACTCCGCCGATGGTGAGGATGAGCAGGGCGTTGAGCGCCGTCTCTACGTCGAGCTTGTTCCCGGCGAGCGCACGGGCCATGGCGCCCATCATGAACGGCAGCGCGACCATGATGACGAGGAAGGTGCGGTCGGCGCTGAGCACGGCGGCGTACCGGCGGACCAGGGTGGACAGCTGGGCTCCCCAGCTCTGCGCCTTGGGCGGTGGCGCGGGCGGCGCCGCCGCCGCGGCCGCCTGGGCGGCGGGCGGGACGGGCGCCGGCCCGCGGGCGGTCAGCTCGACGTAGCGCCGGTGGACCGGCGAGCCCCGGAAGGCGCCCGCCCAGTCCCGTTCCCGGTCGTTCTCGAAGACCTCGAAGGCTTCCGGCCACTCCGCGAACCCGAAGAAGCCGAGGGCCTCCTGGGGCGGGCCGAAGTAGGCCACGCGTCCGCCGGGGGCGAGGAACAGCAGCCGGTCGCAGACGTCGAGGCTGAGCACGCTGTGGGTGACGACGATGACGGTCCGGCCGTCGTCGGCGAGGCCGCGCAGCATGTGCATCACCGAGCGGTCCATGCCGGGGTCGAGGCCGGAGGTGGGCTCGTCGAGGAAGAGGAGCGAGGGCTTGGTGAGGAGTTCGAGGGCGACCGAGACCCGTTTGCGCTGGCCGCCGGAGAGGCTGTGGATGGGCTGGTCGGCCCGCTGGACGAGGCCGAGCTCACGGATCACCTCGTCGACCCGGGCCTCGCGTTCGGCCCGGCTGGTGTCCTGGGGGAAGCGCAGTTCGGCCGCGTACACGAGGGCACGGCGGACGGTGAGCTGGGCGTGCAGGATGTCGTCCTGGGGGACGAGGCCGATGCGGCTGCGCAGTTCGGCGTAGTCGTGGTAGAGGTCGCGGCCGTCGTAGAGGACGGTTCCGGTGTCGGCGGGGCGCAGGCCCGTGAGCGCGCCGAGCAGGGTGGACTTGCCGGCGCCGCTGGGGCCGACGACGGCGAGGAGGCATTTGGCGCCGACGGGGAAGGTGACCCCGTCCATCAGGGTCTTGCGGCCGCGGTCGACGGTCACGGACAGGTCCTGGACGTCGAGGGAGACCTCGCCGGTGTCGGTGTACTCCAGGAGCCGGTCGCCGACGAGGCAGAACGCCGAGTGGCCGATGCCGACGATGTCGCCCTCGGCGATCCTGGCCCGGCCGACGGGGGCGCCGTTGAGGTAGGTGCCGTTGTGGCTGCCGAGGTCGACGATCTCGTAGGTGCCGTCGGCGAGGGCGCGCAGTTCGGCGTGCCGGCGGGAGACGACGAGGTTGTCGATCACGAGGTCGTTGCCGGGGTCCCGGCCGATCCGCAGGGCGGTCCGCGCGGGCACCGCCCGGACGCTGGTGGGCTGGCGGAAGGTGCTGGTCATGGCCGGATTGGTGACCGAGGAGGGGCGTACCGCGGCGGGCGGGGCGGGGGTGCGGCCGACGAGCACGGCGCGGGGGCCGTCGACGGCGTTGCCGAAGCGCAGCTCGCTGCCGGGGCCGACGTCCTCCACGCTGACGCGGTGGCCGTCGGCGGCCCAGGTTCCGTTGGTGCTGTTCTCGTCCTCGACGGTCCAGTGGTCTCCGTCGGGACGCAGGACGGCGTGGTGCCACGAGACGCGGGCGTCTTCGAAGCAGATCTCGCAGAGGGGGTCGCGTCCGACGTGGTAGGTCCTGCCGGGGCTCATCTCCGTGGAGCCTCGAGCGGTTTCCAGGACGAGTTCGGGCGCGGTCGGCACACCGGGGCGCTGGACCATGACCAGATTTTCGCACGATCCGTCCGTCCCGGCATAAGCGCAGGTCAAGCGGGTCTTATGGGTAATGACAACGGTCCCCGTTGCAGCCTTTGCCCTCTGCGCCGGGGTGCGCTTCACTTCACGCGTCGGAACCGAACAGACGGACAGACGGGGACGCGATGACCGGGCACGACAGCCACGACCACGATCACGACCACGGGCCCGCGCAGGCCTCCGCACCGGGGCACGGACACGGCCATGGCCACGGCCACGCGGGGCACAGCCACGGCGTGGACCCCGACGCCGACCGCCGCTGGCTGGCGATCGCGCTCGCCCTGATCGGCGGCTTCATGGCCGTCGAGGTGGTCATCGGCGTACTGGCGCATTCGCTGGCCCTGATCTCCGACGCGGCGCACATGCTGACCGACGCCGTCTCGATCGTCCTCGCGCTGGTCGCGATGCGGCTGGCGGCGCGTCCGGCGCGCGGCGGGTTCACGTTCGGGCTCAAGCGCGCGGAGATACTCTCCGCCCAGGCCAACGGCCTGACCCTGCTGCTGCTGGCGGTGTGGCTGGCGTACGAGGCGGTGCGCCGGCTGATCGATCCGCCGCCGGTGGAGGGCGGGCTGGTGCTGGTGACGGCGCTGGCCGGGATCGTGGTGAACGTGGCCGCGGCCTGGTGCATCTCGAAGGCGAACCGCTCCTCGCTGGCGGTGGAGGGCGTCTACCAGCACATCCTCAACGACCTGTTCGCCTTCATCGGGACGGCCGTGGCCGGTCTGATCGTGCTCACCACCGGATTCGTGCAGGCCGACGCCATCGCCTCGCTCGTGGTGGTGGTGCTGATGGTGAAGGCGGGCTACGGGCTGGTGCGGGAGTCGGGACGGATCTTCCTGGAGGCCGCTCCGGCGCACCTGGACCCGGACGCGGTGGGCGACCGGCTGGTCGGCCACCCGCCGGTGACGGAGGTGCACGACCTGCACATCTGGACGATCACCTCGGGTCAGGCGGCCCTGTCGGCGCACGTGCTGGTGGAGGAGGAGGGCGACTGCCACGCCGTGCGGCGCGACCTGGAGGCGCTGCTGTCGAAGGAGTACGGGATCACCCACACCACCCTCCAGGTGGACCACGTGCAGGACGAGCTGCTGTCGGTCGGCCGGACGGGTGAGGGCTCCGACGCCCCGGACCCGCACTGCGCGGACGCGCACGGCCCGGTGCACCGATCGGGCCCGCACGAGCACTGAGCCCCTTCGCGCGGCCCCCGCCCCGGTCCCGGTCACTGACCGGGGCCGGGGCGGGGCATGTATGGGACCGTGACGCAGCCGAAGAGGTACAAGCAGAGCGCGGGCCTGCTGGTGTTCCGCCGTGGCGGAGCCGGTGGCGACGGAGCCGGTGGTGACGGCGGGGTCGAGGTGCTGCTCGGCCATATGGGCGGCCCCCTGTGGGCGGGCCGGGACGCCGGGGGCTGGGCGATCCCCAAGGGGGAGTACGGGCCGGACGAGACCCCGCGCGACGCGGCCCGCCGGGAGTTCACCGAGGAGCTGGGGGTGCCCCCGCCGGAGGGCGAGTACCTGCCGCTGGGCGAGGTGCGGCTGTCCAGCGGGAAGCTGGTGACCATCTGGGCGGTGGAGGGGGACCTCGACCCGGCGCTGACGGTGCCGGGGACCTTCACCATGGAGTGGCCGCCGCATTCGGGGACCGAGCGCGAGTTCCCCGAGCTGGACCGGGTGGCCTGGTTCGCTCCCCCGCTGGCCAGAAACAAGCTGATCGCCTCTCAAATCCCCTTCCTGGAGCGATTGTTGACCCTTCTGGCGGATTGACCTGACCTTTACTTGCCACCAAACCTCACCTGCATGGACATTGCACATATGACGAGCGTCGTGCTGGTGGGAACCCTGGACACCAAGGGTGTCGAGTACGGCTGGCTGCGCGAGAGGCTGCTGCGCGCCGGCGTCGAGGTGGTACTGGTCGACACGGGGATCATGGGAGAACCGCGGGTGCCCGCGGACGTGCCCCGCGAGGAGGTGGCGCGGGCCGCGGGCACCGAACTCTCCCGCCTGCGCACGGCCGCAGACCGGGGCGCGGCCGTGACCACGATGGCCGAGGGGGCGGAGGCCGTCGTCTTACGCCTGCACGCCGAGGGCCGGCTGCACGGGGTGCTCGCGATCGGCGGCAGCGGGGGCACCTCCATCGCCACCCGGGCGATGCGGGCCCTGCCGCTGGGCGTGCCGAAGGTCATGGTCTCCTCGATGGCCTCGGGGGACGTCGCCCCGTACGTGGGCTCCTCGGACATCACCATGGTGTACAGCGTGGTGGACATCGCCGGGATCAACAGCGTCTCGGCACCGGTGCTGGCCAACGCGGCGGAGGCGGTCGCCGCGATGGCCAAGGGCTTCGCCCGCGCGGCCCTGGACCGCAGCCGCCCGGTCCGGCTCGGCACGGGAGCGCGGCCGCTGGTGGCGGCGAGCATGGCGGGGGTGACCACGCCCGGGGTGGACGCCGCCCGGGAGCGGCTGACCGAACTCGGCTACGAGGTGCTGGTCTTCCACGCCAGCGGGTCGGGCGGGCGCACCCTGGAGAAGCTGGCCGGGCAGGGGATCTTCGCGGGCGTGCTGGACCTGACCCTCAGCGAGCTCGCCGACGACCTGTGCGGCGGCATCCTCACCGCCGGCCCCGACCGCCTCAGCGCGGCCGGACGGGCGGGGATCCCTCAGGTGGTGAGCCTGGGGGCGCTGGACATGGTGAAGTTCGGACCGCTGGAGACCCTGCCGGAGCGGGCCCGCTACCGGCGGGTGCGGATCCACAACCCCTCGATCACGGTGATCCGCACGACGGAGGCCGAGTGCGCGGAGCTGGGCCGCCGGGTGGCCGCGAAGCTGCGCGCGGCGACGGGGCCGACGGCGGTCTGCCTGCCGCTGCGCGGGCTGTCCACGCTGGGCGCGCCGGAAGGCCCGTACCACGATCCGGAGGCGGACGGCGCCCTGTTCGCCGCGCTCCGCGAGGGCCTGCGGGGCAGCACGGCCCGGCTGTACGACTACGACACCCACATCAACGACCCGGCCTTCGGGCGGGCGGCGGCGGACCGGCTGCACGCCATGATCGGGGCGGTGTCGGCCGCGGCCTGACGCCCCCTGACCGCCCGCCCTCCCCCCGGCCGTCCGGTCCTTGGACGGGCCGGACGGCCGGGAACCGGCCGTGGCTCAATGGTGTCCATGGATGTGGCCGGTCGGAACCGACCGGTCCGGCTCTGGGAGGAGCCGGTGACGCCACGGAGGGGGGCGGGAATGGGCAACGGCTGGACGGTACCCGGGTACAGCGAGGTCCGGGAGCTGGGTTCGGGCGGCAGCGGGCGGGTCGTGCTCGCGGTCCACGACGCCACCGGCACGGCGGTCGCCGTGAAGTACCTCAGCGACCGGATGCGCGAGGACCCGGCCTTCGTACGGGAGTTCCGGGCCGAGGCCCGGCTGCTGGGCGGCCTGGTCTCCCCGTACGTGACGGGCTTCTACGAGTACGTGGAGGCCCCGGACGGGGCCGCGATCGTCATGGAGCTCATCGACGGGGTCTCCCTGCGCTCCGTGCTGCGCGAGTCCGGACGGACGGAACCCGAGGCCGCGCTGGTGGTCCTCAAGGGCTCCCTGCTCGGGCTGGCCGCCGCCCACCGGGCCGGGGTGGTGCACCGCGACTACAAGCCGGAGAACGTGCTGGTCGCGGCCGACGGCTCCTCCAAGCTGGTGGACTTCGGGATCGCCGCGGGCCGGGGCAGCACCCCCGGGGTCGCGGGGACCCCCGCCTACATGGCCCCCGAGCAGTGGCAGGGGCAGCCGGCCTCGCCGACGGCCGACGTCTACGCGGCCACCGCGACCTTCTTCGAGTGCCTCACCGGCCGCAAGCCCTACGACGGCGGGAACTTCGCCGAGCTCGCCGTCCAGCACATCGAGGCCCCCGTACCGGAGACCGAGGCCCCCGAGGCCGTACGGCCGCTGATCCGCCGGGGTCTGGCCAAGCGGCCCGAGCAGCGGCCCGAGAACGCCGAGGCCTTCGTCGCGGAGCTGGAGGCCCTGGCGGTGGCCGCGTACGGGCCCCAGTGGGAGGAGCGCGGACAGCGCAAGCTGGCCGCGCTGGCCGCCCTGCTGCCGCTGCTGTTCCCCTCGGCGGGCGGCGCGGCCGCGGGCACCACGGCCGTGGCCACCACCTCGATCGGCTCCGGCTGGGCCCCGGGGCGCGGGGGCTGGCTGGCCACGGGGCTGGCGCTGGTGCTGGGCGCGGCACTGGTGTTCACGACGGACGCGGCCGGCACACCGCCGCCGCCCTCGGCCCTCAGCGACTTCGCCACCACCAGCCCCTCCTCACCCGGCTCCACTCCCGCCTCCTCCCCCACGGCACCGGGCCCGTCCGCCTCGCCGTCGCCGTCGCCGTCGGCCTCGGGCAGCCCGACGCCCACGCCCTCGGCGTCGGCCCCGTCCCCGACGCCCACCCCGACGCCGTGGCCCTCCACCGGCACCACGCCGTCCTGGAGCCCGACGCCGACCGTCAGCTGGTCGCCCGCGCCGACGCCCTCGCCCACCCTGCGGGTGACCAAGCTGGGCGTCACCCTGACCCCGGGGGCCTACCGGGGCAGCGCCTCCGTCTCCGTGGCGACGCAGGGCAGCGGGCCGGTCACCGTCGTCGTCCAGTGGTACCTGGGCGACGCCCAGGGCGCGTACTCCGTGCCGGACGGCACCGACACGCTCGTGGTCCAGGCCGGCGATCCGGCCACGGTGGTCCAGTCCCACACCTTCACGCGCGGCCGCGGCTGCTACGGCGGCGTCCGGGTCACCACGAAGCCCGCCGCGGCGAGCGGCGCGGCATCCGACTCCCAGCGCCTGCTGCGCTGCACCGACGTGGAGCCCCCGCGATGAGCGATCCGCGCGCCCCGCAGGGCGACGACTACAGCGCCACCGTCCTCGGCAGCCACTGGTTCAGCGGGCCGCCGCCCCCGGCCGACGCGGCCCCCGACCGGGTCGAGGGCGCCGTGCTGCGCTTCGGCCCGGGGGTGACGGCGGCCCTGCCCGCGCCCTTCCCCCTCACGCCCGAACCCGCGCCCGTACCGTCCCGGCGGCGGGGTGGCTGGCGCCGGTACACCCTGGCCGCCGTGGTCCTGGCGGGAGTGCTGGCGTACCTGGGCTGGCAGCGGTTCGGCCCGGCCGTCGAGGTCCGCGAGGTGGCGGTGAGCACCGACCCGCGCGGCCCTGCCTGCGACACGGCGGCCGACGTGGTGGCCACCGTACGCACCGACGGCCGCCCCGGAACCCTGACGTACCGCTGGATCCGCAGCGACGGCACCCGCTCGGAGGAACTCACCGAACACGTCCCCGACGGCCGCACCGAGGCGACCCTCCACCTCATGTGGACCTTCAGGGGCACGGGCACCTACCCGGCCCGCGCGGAACTCCAGCTCCTGAGCCCCACGGCACGCACGGCGGCGACGGAGTTCACCTACACCTGCCCGCGCTAGGCGCTCGTCCTTGTGGCCGGGGCCGGTGTGGCCGTCCGGCCGAGGCGTGGGGGGTGGGGGCGGTGGTTGACTCGGAGGGTCGACCGGGGCGTGCAGGACGCCCCTGGCACCCTGGCGTGCCGTGTTCCCTCCGGCAACACCCCCTGGGAGCACGGCCGTTTCCGCTCGGATGCCGGGTCCGCGCGGAAGGCCCGCGGCCGCTTTGGGGAGCAGCCGCGGGCCGTTTCGCGTTCCCGTCCCCCGCCGCAACCGGGGGACGGAGTCTCAGAACCGCGCGTGGGCGGTGATGTCGGCCTGGAACTCCCCGGTCATCGCGGGGGTCACCGTGGGCCGGCACTGGGCGACGGCCGCCAGGTAGTCGGCCGTGGTCGCGCCGGGCTGGGCGGCCGCGCCGCGGGCGCCGACCGCCTCCAGGTCCCGTTCGAAGGACACCTGCGCCGCGGTCCGCGCCGCGTGCTCGATGTCGGCCGGGGTGAACAGCTCGGTCGCCGCCACCAGCGCGGCCACGTCCACGTCGGCGCGCCCGGCCGTGTAGCGGGACCAGATCGCGGCGCGGGCCCCGGCGTCGGGGGTGCCGATCGGGATCAGGTAGTCGAAGCGGCCGGGGCGCAGGAAGGCCGGGTCGAGGGAGCGGATGGAGTTGGTGGCGCAGACCAGCAGCCGCTCGTCGCCCTCCCGGAAGCCGGGTATCAGCTTGAGCAGCTCGTTGGTGACGCCGTGGGCGCCGCCGGGCTGCGCGGGCTCGCTGCGCACGGGGGCGATCTCCTCGACCTCGTCGATGAAGACGAGCACCCGCTCCAGCTCGGCGATCCGGGCGAAGGCCTCGCGCAGGGCGGCCGCCAGGTTGCCGCCGTCGGCGAGGCGGGAGGGCAGCAGTTCCACGAAGGGCCAGCCCAGCCGGGAGGCGATGGCCCGGGCGAAGGTGGTCTTGCCGGTGCCGGGCGGCCCGAAGAGGGTGATGGCGCGCGGCGGGCGCACCCCGTGCGCGGCGGCCCGCTCGGGTTCGGCGAGGGGGAGCACCACCCGGCGTTCGATGAGCTCCTTCTCCTTCTCCATGCCGGCGACCTTGGCCCACAGGTCGCTGGGCAGGAAGCGGCCGCCGAGGTCGTCGAGGAGCCCCGCGGCCGGTCCGTGCAGCGGTTCGGTCTTCTCGAAGTAGGCGACGGCGGGCTGGCGGGTGTACCCGGCGTTGAGGAGCCCCTCGCCGAGCAGGTCCTCCTCGGGCAGGACGTACGCGATGCGGCCCACGCGGGCCGCGATCAGGCGGCGCTCCAGCTCGACGAGGAGGGCGCTGGCGAGGCCGCGTCCGCGCCAGCCGGCGGCGATGGCGATGCGCATCACCCAGGCCCGCTCGCCGGTCACGCAGGCGAGGGCCGCGCCGATGGGGACGCCCTGGTGGACGGCGACCACGCAGGGCTGCCGGTCGGTCAGCGCGCTGATGCACTCGGCGAGCGAGAAGACCGACTCCTGGCCGAGTTCGGCCGTCGTGTCGATCAGATGGACCACCGCCGCGAGATCGCCCTCGCGGTAGTCGTGGATGAGCCAGTTCACCGGGTACCGCCCCTCGTTCGTGCTCTTGCGGCGAGGCTAGGGGCGGGCGGGCCCGCCGATCACGCACCGCCGTGCACAACAGCGGGCCGGGAAACCGTCCGCCGCGTCCATAGACCGGTGGGTTCCGCCGAAGCGGCGGCCCCGGGGGCGTAGTCCGTTCATGCCTTCCGACAGGGACCGCCGCTTCTCCCGCGTCCCTCGCATTCACAGCTGATTCATACGGAAATCCGTGCCGGGGCCACAGTTTTCCCGGGGAGGCTCTGATGCATGATCCAACGCATCCTCCCCCGCAGGGCGGCCGGCCGTCCCGGCCCCCGTGCCCGGCGGGCGTCACGGATCCTGCTCGCGGTGACCGCGATGGGCGCCCTGCTCAGCCTGGACCTGCCCGAGGCCGGGGCCGCCACCCCGCTCGGGGTGACCGAGGAGGCCCCCGCCGACGCGGAGGCCGGGCGGGTCGGGGCGCTGTTCGCCGGCGGGGTCGACGGGGGGCACTTCTGCACCGCGTCCGTGGTGCGCAGCCTGGGCCGCGACGTCATCGCCACCGCCGCGCACTGCCTGGACCACCCCGACACCACCGTGTTCGCCCCCGGCTACCGGGACGGCGCGACCCCGTACGGGCTGTGGCGGGTGACCCGGGTGTGGGTGGCTCCGGGCTGGACGGACGGCCGGGACCCGGACGCCGACGTCGCCTTCGCGACGGTCGCGCCGGCCGATGCCGGGGAGAGCAGGGCGGTGGAGGACGTGGTGGGGGGCTTCCCGGTGGCCGCCGCGCAGCCCGGTGACGTCACGGTGACCGTGCTCGGCTACCCGAGCGTGCAGGACACCCCGCTGCGCTGCTCCAACGCGACGGGCCTGTTCTCGCCGACGCAGCGCCGCATCGACTGCCCGGACCTCAGCGGCGGCACCAGTGGCAGCCCCTGGCTGGCGGGCGGCGCGCTGGCCGGGGTCCTCGGCGGGTACCAGGGGGGCGGGGAGGTGCCCGAGGTGTCGTACAGCGCGGTGATGGGCGACGCGGCGATGGCCCTGTACTGCGAGGCGGCGGGGGCCGCGCGCACCGGCTAGGCCGGTGCCTCCGCAGTGTCTTCCGGGGCCGCGAACCAGGTCGGCTCCTCGGTGAGGCAGAGCCGGACGCGGTGCAGGGCGAAGGGCTCCAGCGGCGGCAGGCCGTCCGGGTGGAACCAGGCCACCTCCAGCAGTTCGCCGTCCGCGGGGCGGGCCTCGCCGCCGGTGGCCCGGCAGCGGAAGGTGATGTCCTGGTACTGGCAGACGTCGCCGTTGGCGTAGGTGACCGGTTCGAGCATCTGGACGAGGACGACCCGTTCGGGGACGCACCGCACGGCCGTCTCCTCGTACACCTCGCGCACGGCCGTCGCGGCGGGCTGCTCGCCGGGCTCGGCTATCCCTCCGACGACCGACCAGCGGCCGGTGTCGGCCCGGCGTCCGAGCAGCACCCGGCCGTCGTCGTCGAAGACGACGGCGGTGACCCCGGGCAGCAGGAGCAGCAGGTGGCCGGCGCCGGCGGCCCGGATCTCTCGGATGAACTCGGGTGTGCTCATGCGCCGACCCTACGGGGCCGGCTTCATGCGCCGGCCCTACGGGGTGGCCCGGCGGGCGCGGATCCGGCGGGCGAGGACCGCCCCGAGGCCGCCGGCGGCGAGCAGGACCAGCGCGTACTCGGGCAGCGGGCCCAGGCGGGTGGCCGGGGTCTCGGTGGAGCGCAGCGGGATCTCGTCGACGAGGGCGTCGGCGGTGAACATCTTCGTCTGCTTGACCACCGTGCCGTCGGGGCGGATGACCGCGCTGACGCCGCTGGTGACGGGGACGAGGACGCTGCGGCTGTGCTCGACGGCGCGGATGCGGTCCATGGCCAGCTGCTGGTAGGTCATCTCGGTCCGGCCGAAGGTGGCGTTGTTGCTGGGGACGGCGATGACCTGGGCTCCGGCCCGGACGGTGGAGCGGACGGCGTCGTCGAAGGCGGCCTCGTAGCAGGTGACCATGCCGACGCCGGTGCCCGCCATGTCGAAGACGCCGGGCTCCTTGCCGGGGCCGAAGTCGCGGCGGACCCGGTCCACGTCGGAGCTGAACAGCCGGACGAAGGAGCGCATCGGGATGCGTTCGCCGAAGGGCTGGATCTTGCGCTTGTCGTAGGTGTCCACGGGGCCCTTGACCGGGTCCCACAGGATCATCGTGTTGCGCAGCGGGCCGGTCTCGGGGGCGAGGACCGAGCCGATGGCGGTGGGCACGCCGACGGCCTTGACGGCGTTGTCGATGACGGCGTGCGCGTCGGGCTGGGTGAAGGGGTCGATGTCGGAGGAGTTCTCCGGCCACACGACGAAGTCGGGCTTGGGGACGCGGCCGGCCCTGACGTCCTCGGCGAGCTGGATGGTGCGGTTCGCGTGGTTGTCGAGGACCTGGCGGCGCTGGGCGTTGAAGTCGAAGCCCGCGCGGGGCACGTTGCCCTGGATGACGGCGGCGACGGCGGTGCCGTCCTCGGCGGCGTCGGAGACCAGCGGGCGGGCGGCGAGGGCCGCGCCGACGGGGGCGACGACGGTGAGGGCAGCGAGGGCCGCGGCGGCGCGGGTGGGCTGCCGGCGGGCGATGCGGGCGGCCCCGTACAGGCCGAAGCCGCAGAGGGCGACGGCGAAGGAGAGCAGCGGGGTCCCGCCGACGGCGGCGAGCGGTACGAAGATCCCGTCGGCCTGCCCGTAGGCGAGCCGGCCCCAGGAGAAACCGCCGAACGGGGCGCGGGCGCGCAGGGCCTCGACGGCCACCCAGACGGCGGCCGACCACAGGGGTGCGGCGGGCAGCCGGCTGACCAGGGCGATGCCCAGGCCGGCCAGGCCGATGAGGAGGGACTCCAGGGTGACCAGGGCCAGCCACGGCACGGGGCCGACGCCCTCGCTGGTCCACACGAGCAGCGGCAGCAGGTAGCCGAGCCCGAAGAGGAAGCCGAGCCCGAAGCCGGCCCGGGCGCGGCGGCCGCGCAGGCAGCCGGCCAGCAGGGCCAGGGCGAAGGGGGCCAGCCACCACAGGGGGCGGGGCGGGAAGCTGAGGTAGAGCAGCACGCCGGCGAGCGCGGCCAGGGCGGGTCGCGCCAGCCGGGCGGCCCAGCGCCTCCCCGGGCCGGAGGGGACCGCGGCGGCGGCCGCGCCCGGGGTGTCCGCTACGGCTGGCCCGGCGGGCTGGGAGGGCTCGCTCTCGGCGGCCCGGGTGACACTGCTGCTCATCTGGCGGAGTGTACGTGCCCGTACGCCAAGGGCTGGTAAGGCCGCGGGGGCGGAGCCCGTACGCTCGCGGCCGCCGGCGCGGTCCGGGGGCAGGGCCTGGTTCAGCGGGCCAGGGCGCGTAGGTGGGTGCGGATGACGCGGACCGCGTTCTCGGCGTCGTCGACCGTGACGGTGAACAGCTTGCCGTCGCCGAGTCGCAGTTCCACGCCCTCCCCGCGCCGGACGATCACCGCGGTGCCCTTCTCCGGCCGCCAGCGGTACCCCCAGCCGCCCCACTGCTGCGGGGTGACCCGGGGCAGGAACTCGGCGGCGGTGACCTCCGCGAGGCGGATCTTGCGGCGCGGCAGCCCGATGTGGCCGCAGCGCACCTCCAGGGCTTCGGCGTCGACGGTGACGGCCACGTACACGAAGGCGAGCGTGCCGTAGAGGATCAGCAGCCCGGCGGCCAGGCAGCCGATCACGGACATCAGCAGCGGAACGTATCCGGAGGCCCAGGAGTTGTCGACGGCCAGCTCGACGCCGAGCGCGAGGCAGGCGGCCCCGGCCGCGGCGAGCAGCCACTGCGCCCGGTTGGAGGCCCGGCCCGTCCAGAGGGGGCCCGGGGGGTGACCCGTCATGAGCAGCAGCGTACCCACGTTCCGCATGTCCGCCACCGCCTCTGCGCCACTCGGCGCATCCCGTTCCGGGGCCCGCGCGGCCCCGGGCCGTCCGGGTCCGCGCCTGCCCGCCCGCGTCCTTCGCCAAACGCGGGGTCAGCCCGGGAGGAGGCTGGTCAGGGCGTCGCGCAGGGCGGGGCGACGGCCGGTCACGAAGCGGTGCAGGGTGCGGGAGGCGAGCGCCACCCGCTGCGCGCTGCGGCGCCGCTCGGCGTCGTACGCGCGCAGGGCGGCGGGCAGCCCGCCCGGCCCGCCGTGGGCGGCGACGGCGCGGGTGAGGGCCTCGGCGTCGAGGAGGGCGGTGCAGGCGCCCTGCCCGAGGTTGGGGGTCATGGCGTGCGCGGCGTCCCCCACGAGCGCGATCCGGCCGCCCGTGACGAAGGCCGGGAGCGCGGGGTGGAGGTGGCGCATCTCGTAGCGGATCCAGCCGGCCAGGTCGGTGTCGGCGAGGACGCGCGGAACGGGGTCGTGCCAGCCGGCGAACGCGGCGCGGACCTCCTCGGCGGTGGTGGCCTCCGGGACGGCGGCGTACCAGTTGGTGCGGCCCGGCTCGACGGGGGTGAGGCCGAAAAACCGGCCGTCGCCCCACGTTTCCCCGTACACCCCGGTCTCGAAGTCCGCGATGCCGATCCAGGCGACGGTGCCGAGGGTGCGCACACCGCTGCGGGAGCCGAAACGGGTGGTGCGGACGGTGCTGTTGATGCCGTCGGCCCCGACGAGCAGATCGGCGTCGGGGCCGCCGTCCGGGCCGCCGAGCGGGCGCCCGTACTCGATGGCGACGCCGCCGAGCCGTTCGAGCTCCGCGACGAGCGCGTCGAGCAGGTGGGGGCGGGATATGAGCAGCTCGGGGCGGCCGGCCTTGCGCTCGACGCGTTCCAGGGGGAGGGCGGCCAGGACCCTGCCGTCCGGGCGGCGGATGCGGGCGCCCCGGTACGGCACCGACCGCGCCCGGAGGGCCTCGCCGAGGCCGAGCCGGTCGAGGGCGGCCTGGGCGGTGGGGTGGATCCCGAAGGCGGTGCCGTAGCGCTCCGGGGCGGTGCGGCGTTCCAGGACCCGCACGGTCCAGCCCGCGCGGCGCAGTCCGATGGCGGTGGCGAGACCGCCGACGCCCGCGCCCGCCACCACGGCGGTGCCGTGTCCTCCACTGCCCATGACATGTCCTCCGGTCGTCGGACGAACGGGTGCACGCGCTGACCACTCACCGGACCACCACAACCGTGGTACCCCATCCGTGGTACCACGGGCGTGGTTATCCTGGCAAGGTGAACCAGGACCGCAGGGACCGGCTGGGCGACGCCGCCGTGTCCGTACTCGCCGCGGCGGGCGGACGGGGGCTGACGCACCGGGCCGTCGACGCCGCGGCCGGTGTGCCGCCGGGCACCGCCAAGAACTACTTCCCGAGCCGCGACGCCCTCCTGCGGGCCGTGGCCGAACGCTGCCTGGAGCAGTACCGGGAACTGGCCGAGGCCCTGGCCTCGGCCGGGCCGGCCCCCTTGGACCGGGCGGGACTGGCGGCCCTGCTGGCCGGACTGCTGCGGAACGTGGCCGGGCCGGGGCGGCCGCGCATGGCGGCCTACCTGGAACTCCAGGCCGAGGCGGGCCGGCGGCCCTGGCTGGCCGGACTGCTGGACCCGATCGGCGCCGCCGACTTCGCCGTGTACGGGGGTCTGCTGGCCGGCGCCGGCCTCCCGGCCGGGCCCGGGCGGGCGCGCGCCCTGACCCTCGCCCTGCACGGGGCCATCCCCCATCTGCTGGCCGGCTCCCCCGCCACCCTGGCGGCGGCCGGGCTGGACGACGTCGAGGGATTCGCGCGGGACCTGCTGGACCATGTGTGCGGAGAGGAGGAGTCGTGACGACGCGGGTGGAGCGGGCCGTGGGGGCGGTGCTCGGCTCGGCGGCCGGTGACGCGCTGGGCGCGCCGTACGAGTTCGGGCCGGCCGGGCAGCTGAGCGCCCGTCGGCAGGAGATGCGCGGGGGCGGCGGCTGGGATCCGGGCGAGGCGACGGACGACACGCAGATGGCGGTGCTGGTCGGCGAGTCCCTGCTGGAGCGCGGCGGCCTCGACCTCCCGGACCTCTTCGCCCGCTTCCGGCGCTGGGCGGCCGGGGAGCCCAAGGACATCGGCCTCCAGACCGAGTCCGTGCTGCCCAGCGGCCTGCCCTGGGACCAGGCGGCCGCCCGGCACTTCCAGGTCAACGTGCGGGCGGCGGGCAACGGTTCCCTGATGCGGGCCGCCACCTCGGCCGTCTGGTTCGCGCCGGCCGGGCGGGAGGCCACCATGGACGCCGCCCGCCGGATCGCGGCCCTCACCCACGGCGACCGGGCCGCCTGGGAGGGCACCGCCGTCCTGCACGAGCTCGTACGGGTGGCCCTGGACGGCGCCGACCCGCTGGCCGCGCTGCCGTCGGTGCTGGAGGCGGTGCACCCGGACCACCGGGAGCGCTACGCGCGGGTGCTCGCCGCCGACTGGCACCCGGACCGGGCCACCGAGTTCAACGGCGCGGTGTGGCCCTGCCTGGGCTCGGCGGTGTGGGCCCTGCGCACCACGGCCGGGTTCGCGCAGGCCGTACGGGCCGCCGTGGACCTGGGCGGGGACACCGACACGGTGGCCGCCGTGACCGGCACCCTGGCGGGCGCCGTGTACGGCGAGGCGGCGGTCCCGCGGGAGTGGACGGCCCCGCTGCACGTGCCGCTGCCCGGCTCCGGCGGGCGGGTCCTGGACGCGGAGGCGCTGCGCGCCCTGGCCCGCCGCCTGGCGGGGGCCGCCTGACGACGGAGCCCGCGCCCACGGCGGGGGGCGCTCGCTACCGGGCCACGGCGGCGCCGTGGTCCTGGCCGGCCAGGAGGCGGCCTTCGGCGTAGCCGAGGGCGGCCTCGGACAGGGTGGACGGGCGGCCGCTGTGCAGGACGGTCAGCCCGCCGGTCCGCGGCAGCCGCGGCGCGGGCTCGGCCCCGATCCGGCGCAGCGCCTGTACCGCGACGGCCTCGGCGGAGCCGTGGTAGCGCAGCTCCGCGCCGCCGGTGCGGGCGGCGAGGGCGGCGCGGATCGATTCCTCGACGAGCTCGTAGTGCGTGCAGCCGAGGACCACGTCCGTCACGTCGGGCGGGGTCAGCTCGGCCGCGGCCGCGACCGTGCGCGCGATGGCCTCCTCGTCACCGTGCTCGACGGCGTCGGCGAGACCCGGGCAGGGCACCTCGGTGACCGGGACCCCGGCGGCGAAGTCGCGGATCAGCCCGCGCTGGTAGGGGCTGCCGGTGGTGGCGGGGGTGGCCCAGATCGCCACCCGGCCGCCGGCCGTGGCGGCGGGCTTGATGGCGGGGACGGTCCCGATGACCGGGATCCCGGGCTCCAGCTCGGCCCGCAGGGTGGCCAGCGAGTGCACGGAGGCGGTGTTGCAGGCCACGATCAGCGCGTCGGGCCGCAGCGCGGCGGCGGCCCGCGCCACGGCGCGGGCGCGCTCGGTGAGGTCGGCGGGGGTACGCGGGCCCCAGGGCATCCCGTCGGGGTCGGAGGACAGCAGCAGATCGGCGTCGGGCCGCAGCCGACGCGTCGCGGCGGCCGCAGCGAGGAGGCCGATTCCCGAGTCCATGAGCGCGATCTTCACCGGGTCACCTTAGTCGACGCCCCCGCCCACCGCCCGAACCCATGACCGGCATATCATCCTGAAACCCACCATTACCCCCCTGCCTTTCCGGGACCTGCCGCCACCCCCGGCCTTTCCGGAACCCCGCCGCCGGTCCCGCGCCGGAGGTGATCGGCCCGGACGCGGGACACGTCCCGCCCGGTTCGGCGACACTGCCGCCATGGGCCTCCTCATCGCCGCCTACGCCTCCCTCGCCGCCTGGCTCTGGCTGACCCTCGCCCAGGGCATGTTCTGGCGCACCGACAACCGCCTGCCCCCGCGCACCGCCCCCGCCCGCTGGCCCTCCGTGGCCATCGTGGTCCCGGCCCGGGACGAGGCCGGGGTGCTGCCGCTGAGCCTGCCGTCGCTCCTGGCCCAGGACTACCCCGGCGAGGCCGGCATCGTCCTGGTCGACGACGGCAGCACCGACGGCACCGCGGGCCTGGCCCGGCGCCTGGCCGCCGAGCAGCCCGGCCTGCCCCTGACGGTGCTCAGCCCCTCCGATCCCCCGCCCGGCTGGACCGGCAAGCTGTGGGCCCTGCGCCACGGCATCACCCACGCGACCGCGAGCGCGTCCGACGCCCCCGAGTACCTGCTGCTCACCGACGCCGACATCGCGCACGAGCCGGACAGCCTCCGGGAACTGGTCGCCGCCGCGACCTCCTCCGGCCTCGACCTGGTGTCCCAGATGGCCCGGCTGCGCGTGGTCAGCGTCTGGGAGCGGCTCGTCGTGCCCGCGTTCGTGTACTTCTTCGCCCAGCTGTACCCCTTCCGGTGGATCAACCGGCCCGGCGCGCGGACCGCCGCGGCCGCCGGGGGGTGCGTCCTGCTGCGCACGGAGGCGGCGGTCCGCGCCGGGATCCCGGACTCCATCCGCCAGGCCGTCATCGACGACGTGGCCCTGGCGCGGGCGGTCCAGCGCTCCGGCGGGCGGATCTGGCTCGGGCTGGCGGAGCGGGTGGACAGCGTCCGCCCGTATCCGGCCCTGGGCGACCTGTGGCGGATGGTCTCGCGCAGCGCGTACGCCCAACTCCGCCACCAGCCGCTGCTGCTGGCCGGGACCGTGGCCGGGCTCGCGGTGGTCTACCTGGTCCCCCCGGCGGCGCTGTTCGCCGGGCTCGCGGGCGGCCGGTCCGCCGTCGCCGCCGCCGGCGGGCTGGCCTGGCTGCTGATGGCCGGCACCTACCTGCCGATGCTGCGCTACTACCGCCAGCCCGCCGCGCTCGCGCCGCTGCTGCCGTTCACCGCGCTGCTGTACCTGCTGATGACCGTCGACTCGGCCGTGCAGCACTACCGGGGGCGCGGGGCCGCCTGGAAGGGCCGTACCTATGCCCGCCCCAGCGACGCCTGAAACCACCCGGGGGGCGCAGATCGGACCTGACGGGGCATCACCCCGGCGCGGCACCGGGGCCACCCATGTCATCCGAGGTCACCGCGTTGTGACCGTGCGTCAGTTCCGGATAGGTGCACGGGCCAACCGGCGAGTACGAGTGGGAGCAAGGCGGGGTGCATGTGGCGAATCGTGCACGTGAACGTCAAGTGAAAGCTGTGGCTCTGACCTGGGAATATGCAGGTCAGAGCGGTGTTGGCGCCACCTGGCTATGGACCCGGTGAAGTCGTGGGCTTAACTTGTCTCCCATGACCTCCCCCCGCTCCACTTATGGCGGCGGTTACTACTCCGCGCCCTCTTTCCCGGACACCCCCATCTACGACTCCCTCGTCGCAGAACGCGGGACTCCGCAGATCGCCCCGATCCGCGTTCCGGCCGCCTACGACACCCCCGGTGCCGGTTACCCGAGCGGTGGATACCTTCCGGCCCTCGCCTCCTCCATGCCCGCGCTCCCGCCCGCCTCGCCGCAGCCGACGCCGGCCCCCGCGTACGGGTACGGATACCCGCAGCAGCCGGCCGCGCCGGCCCCGATGCCGGTTCCGCTTCAGCACGCGCCCGCCCCGTACGTCCCGCAGCAGCAGCTCCCGCCCCGCGGCGGGTTCGTGCCGCAGCCGCAGCCGCAGCAGCCCCGGCCGCTCGCGGCGGGCACCGGGTACGAGGCCATGCGCCCGGCGGCCCCGCGCCCGATGACGGCGCCGATGCAGATGGCGGCCCCGATGCAGATGGCCGCGCCCGTTCCCACGGCCGTGCCGACCGCGGCGGCGGTCCCCTCGTACCAGGACCCCTACGCGGGCCAGTACCAGAGCCGCGGCTACTGACCGGCCGCACCACACCCCGCCGCACCCCGGCCGGTAGCCGCGCCGGGGGCCGCGGCCGGAGCCCTGCGCCCTGCGCGAAACGCGCTGGGGTGCCGGCACGGGCGGCTGTCACAATGCCCTTATGTCGAACTTGTACGTCCAGTCCCTCCACATCCATCCCGTCAAGTCGGTGGCGGGGACCGCTCCCGACGAGATGGAAGTGGAGCCCTGGGGGCCGGCCGGCGACCGCCGGTGGGCCGTGGTCGACGAGAGCGGCGCGATCATCACCCAACGCCAGCAGGCGCGGCTGGCCTTGGCCTCGGCCCGCCCGCTGCCCGGCGGGCGGGTCGCCCTGTCGGCGCCCGGCATGCCGGACCTGAGCGTGGACGTGCCGCAGCCGGGCCCGTTGGAGCCGGTGGTCCTGTTCGGCAAGAAGGTCGACACGGTGGTCGCGGCGACGGCCGCCGCCGCGTGGTTCAGCTCCTACCTCGGACAGCCCGCGCGGCTGGTCCACCTCGACGACCCGGCCGTGCGCCGGCCCGTCGACCCCGATTACGCCCTGCCCGGGGAAACGGTGAGCCTCGCCGACGGCTACCCGGTGCTGCTGGCGACCGCCGCCTCGCTGGAGGCCCTCAACGGCATGATCGCCGAGGGGGACCACCCCGAGGAGGGCCCCCTGCCGATGAACCGTTTCCGCCCGAACGTGGTGGTCGGCGGCCCCCTCGCGCCCTGGGCCGAGGACGGGTGGCGGCGCATCGCGATCGGCGGGGCCGTCTTCCGCGGGGTCCGCGAGTGCGGGCGGTGCATCGTCACCACCACCGACCAGGCCACGGCCGAACGCGGCCGGGAGCCCCTGAAGACCCTGGCCCGCCACCGCCGCATCGGCAAGTCGCTCGCCTTCGGGCGCCAGCTGGTGCCGGTCGTCCCGGGCACGGTGCGCGTCGGTGACGAGGTACGCGTCCTGGACTGACCCTCCGCCCCCCTCCGCCGCACCCCGCGCCCGGCCCGCCCCTGACCACGGCGGCCGGGCGCACACGCGGGGCGTCCGGGCGGACACCCAGGGGGGGAATGACACCTTCGAGGGGCTCCTGGGGCCTGCCGGAACCAACCGGCGGCGCGGGGCCGTTGGAGCATGCGGGACGGCCGGACCCGCGCCGGGGCAGGAGCACCGGATCGGGTGATGGACGTCCCGCGCGTCCCGGGATGCGCGTCCCGCGGGGATGCGGAAGGCTGGGACGCGCGGACAGACGCGGACTCGCGGACAGACGCAGACTGGCATGGGCAGGGGGAGCCGGACCGTGCGGACAGCAATGGGTGTGTGGCGCTGGCGGCGCAATCCGCTGCGCAGGCCGACCGACCTCGTCGAGGCGTGGGTGGCCTGCGCCGCGCTGGTGTGCGTGCTGCTGGTGGCTCCGGCCGTCGGGTGGGCCGCCGGCCTCCGGGTGGACGGGATCCTGCAGCGCGCCGCGCGTGAGCAGCGGCAGGAGCGGTACCTCGTGCCGGCCGTGGTGGTGCGGCCCG
>NZ_JBHVUQ010000136.1:0-21205 GCF_042884105.1 Streptomyces sp. NPDC058157 | reverse complement strand
CTGGCTCGCCGGCGCCGGAGCCGCCCACCTGGTGCTCGCCGGCCGCCGCGGCCCCGACGCCGAAGGCGCCGCCGCACTGGCCGCCGAACTCCGGGCCCTGGGCGCCGGGGTGACCCTGGCCGCCTGCGACCTGGCCGACCGCGCGGACGTGGCCCGGCTGCTGGACTCCCTCGACGCCCTGCCCCCGCTGAGCGCCGTCGTCCACGCCGCCGGCACCGGCACCCCCGCGATGCTCGCCGACACCTGCGTCGCCGACCTCGGCGCCCTCCTCGGGGCGAAGTCCGCCGGCGCCGCCCACCTGGACGAACTCCTCGCCGACCGGGAACTCGACGCCTTCGTCCTGTTCTCCTCCGGAGCCGCCGCCTGGGGCAGCGGGGCCCAGGCCGGGTACGCGGCCGCCAACGCCCTGGTCGACGCCCTCGCCGAGGACCGCCGGGCCCGCGGCCGCACCGCCACCTCCGTGGCCTGGGGAGCCTGGGGCGGCGGCGGCATGGTCGACGGGGCCGCCGAGGAGCGGCTGCGGCTGCGCGGACTCGACCCCATCGACCCCGCCCTCGGGGTACTGGCCCTGCGCCGGGCGGTGGAACGCGGCGAGACCACCGCGGTCGTCGCCCAGCTGGACTGGACCCGGTTCGTCCCCGGCTTCACCGCCGCCCGGCCCAGCCCCCTCATCGCCGACCTGCCCGAGGTGCGCCGCCTGACGGCCGCCGAGGAGGACGGCACGCACACCCCGGCCGACTCCGCACCGCCCCTGCCGCGCCGGCTCGCCGCACTCGGCGGAGCCGACCCGGCCCCGGCCGTGCTGGAGTTCGTCCGCTCCGAGGCCGCCGCGGTCCTCGGCCACCCGTCCGCCGACGCGGTGGGGGAGCGGCAGGTCTTCCTCGAACTCGGCTTCGACTCGCTCACCGCCGTCCAGCTCGCCAAGCGGCTCGGCCGGGCCACCGGCGTGAAGCTCCCCGGCACCCTGGTCTTCGACCACACCACCCCCGCCGCCCTCACCGCCCACCTCCTGCAACTGCCCGCCCTGCGCCCCGGCGCCGCACCCGCCGCCCCGGCCGCCGAGGCCGCCGGGGAGGACCTGCTCGTCGACCTCTACCGGCGGGCGGGCGAGACCGGCCGCCTCACCGAAGGCATCGGGATGCTCACCGCCGCGGCCCGGCTGCGGCCCGCCTTCGACGCCGCCGACGCCGACGGCCACCGGCCCGTACCGGTCCGCCTGGCCCACGGCGACGAAGGCCCCCACCTGGTCTGCTTCGGCCCGTACATGGCCCCCTCCGGAGTCCACCAGTACGCCCGCTTCGCGGCGGCCTTCGGCGGCCGGCGCAGCATCTGGGGACTGCCCGAGCCCGGCTTCGCCCCGGGCGAGGCCCTGCCCCGCGACGTCGAGGCCCTCGTCGAGGTCCACGTCGGGGCCGTCACCGCCTGCGCGGGCGACGTCCCCGTGGTCCTCGTCGGCTACTCCTCGGGCGGCTGGGTGGCCCACGCCGTCGCCTGCCGGCTGGAGCGGCTGGGCCGGCCCGTCGAAGGCATCGTGATGCTGGACAGCTTCACCCGCACCCAGGGCATGGGCGACCGCTTCCAGGCCGCCGTGGTCCGGGAGCAGTCCGACCGCTTCGAGTTCATCTCCGCACCCGGCACCCAGCTCACCGCCATGGGCGGCTACCTCGCCCTCTTCGAGGACTGGAACGCCCCCGAGGCCACCGCCCCCACCCTCGTCGTCCGCGCCACCGATCCGATGGCCGAAGGCCCCGCCGCGGACCGCACCGACGACCGGCCGCCCGCCCCCGAACACGCCCATACCGTCACCGAGGTCCCCGGCAACCACTACACGCTGATGGAACGCCACGCCGAGTCCACGGCCACCGCCGTCGACGAGTGGATCCTCAAGCTGCCGTGACCCCCCTGCCCCTCCCGTTCGAAAGGACCCGATCCGTACCGTGAACACCCCGACCGCCGCCACCACCGACAGCAGCCTGTGGATACGCCGCTTCCAGCCGAGGCCGGACAGCTCCGTCCGCCTGGTCTGCCTGCCCCACGCGGGCGGCTCCGCCAGCTTCTACCTGCCCGTCGCCCGCGCCATGCCGGACTTCGCCGACGTCCTGTGCGTCCAGTACCCCGGCCGCCAGGACCGGCGCGCCGAGCCCCTCGTCGACAGCGTCGAAGAACTCGCCGAGCAGGTCTTCACCGCCCTGCTGCCCTGGGCGGACCGGCCCCTGGCCTTCTTCGGGCACAGCATGGGCGCCTCCGTCGCCTACGAGGTCGCCCGCCGCTTCGAACGGGAGAAGGGCCTCGTGGCGGCCGCCCTGTTCGCCTCCGGCCGCCGCGCCCCCTCCGCGTACCGCCACGAGACCGTCCACCTGCGGGACGACGACGGGCTGATCGAGGAGATGAAGGCGCTCAGCGGCACCGACAGCCGGCTGCTCGGCGACGAGGAGGTGCTGCGGATGGTGCTCCCGGCCATCCGCGCCGACTACCGCGCCGCCGAGACCTACGCCCCCGCGCCGGGGGAACGGCTGCGCTGCCCCGTGACGGCCATGGTCGGCACCGACGACCCCAAGGTCACCCTGGCCGAGGCCGCCGCCTGGGCCGAACACACGGAAGGCCCCTTCGAGCTGAAGGTGTTCTCCCCGGGCCACTTCTACCTGGTCCGCGACCACGCCGAGGTCATCGCGGCCATGGCCGACCGGCTCCGCACCGCCCCCGCCGCCTGAGGGCACCTCACCCGGCGGGCCCGCGCTGCCCGTTCTCGAAATAGGCGGCCAGCAGCGGATCGAGCGGCGGGACCCTGCGCGGGGTCCCGCCGTCCCGCAGCGACTGCGTGGCCCCGTACCCGGCGGCCACCGCCATCCGGGCGGCGACGGGGGAGGTGTCCGTGCGCCCGCCCTCGCGGACGAAGCGCAGGAACTCGTCGACCAGCAGCGGGTCGGCCCCGCCGTGCCCGCCGTCCGACGGGGCGGCGGGTACGGGGTGGCGGGCGTCCGGCTCGGCCCGGTAGGAGGACCGCCGGGCGTTCCAGACCCGGACCTCGCCGCCCGGGCCGTCCCCGAAGTTCTCCAGCCGGCCGGCGTCCCCGATGACGGTGTAGTTGCGCCAGTAGTCAGGGGTGAAGTGGCACTGCTGGTAGGCGGCGAGGACCCCGTTGCCCAGCCGCAGGTTCATCAGCGACACGTCCTCCACGTCGATCACCGGGTTGAGGTCCCGCTGGCTGCCCGGCGGCCAGTGCCCCTCCTCCGTGTACCAGTCGGCCGTCTTGGGCTCGCCCGGCGCCCGGCGGTGCGGGATCCCGCCGTAGACCATCAGGTCGCCCAGGGCCTGCACGTCCTCGGTGTAGGAGCCGGCCAGCCAGTGCAGCACGTCCAGGTCGTGGGCGGCCTTCTGCAGCAGCAGCCCGTGCGTGAAACGGCGTTCGGCGTGCCAGTCCTTGAAGTACCAGTCGCCGCCGTACCCCACGAAGTGCCGGATCCACACCGTCTTCACGGTCCCGACCGCGCCCCGCCCGATCAGCTCCCGCATCAGCCGGACCACCGGCATGTGCCGCATGTTGTGCCCGACGTACAGCCGGGTGCCCGTCTCGTACGCCGTGCGCAGCACCTCGTCGCACCGCTCCACGCTGATGTCCAGCGGCTTCTCCACGAAGACCGGCCGGCCGGCCCGCAGGGCGCGGACCGTCAGCCCGGCGTGGGTGTGGTCGGGGGTGAGGACCAGGACGGCGTCGATCCCGGGCCCCCCGATCACCTCCTGCGGACCCGCGAGGACGCGTGCGCCAGGGAACGCCGCGGCGGCCGCGGCGCGGGCCCGCGGGTCGGGATCGGCGACCGCCGCCACCACGGCTCCTCGGCCCGGACGGTGTGCCGTCCGGGCCAGGGAGCCGCGCAGGCCGTATCCGAGGACCCCGATCCTGATGTCCGGCACGGCCGCCCCCCCTTCGTTCCAGGAGGCAGGTCTACCACCCCGGGCGCCCCCGGCGACAGGGCGCCCGCCGCGGCCTGTTCAGCGGCCGGAGCCGCGCTGGATCTCGAAGTGGTCGATCCGCTGCCCGGTCTCCGCCAGCGCGCTCACCTTCAGCTTGGGGAAGCGCCCCGTCTCCACCTCGACCGCGAGGAACGAGTAGTTGGTGTACCGCACCCGCGACCACTCCACCGTCTCCGCCCCCTTCGTCGCCCCCTTGTTCCAGCGGAAGGTGTCCACGCTGTCGCGGTCGGCGACGTGCCCCTCGTAGGAGTCGGGGACCGGGAAGCTGTACAGCGAGCGCCCGGCCGCGCCGGCGGTCACGTACACGATGCCGTCGCGCGTCGGGTCCGTGCGCTCCCCGATCGGCACCTTGCGCCCGACCTTGTTCCCCTTGATGGCGTCGGTCCGCTCGTACACGTGGTTGTGGCCGTTGACGACCAGGTCCACCTGGTGCTTCTCGAACAGCGGCACCCACACGTCGCGCACCCCGCCGTCGGAGGCGTGCGAGCTCGTCGTGGAGAAGGCGCAGTGGTGGAAGAAGACCACGACGAAGTCCACGTCCCGGTTGTGCCGCAGCTCGCCCAGGCGCCGGTCGAGCCAGGCGGTCTGCCGGCCGCCGCTGATGCCGAAGTTGGCGGGGATCTCGTACGAGACGTCGTTCGCGTCGAGCGCGACGACGCCGACGTTGCCGTGGACGAACGAGTACACGCCCGGCTGGTTCACCGGGTCGGGGCCGTTGTCCGGCAGCGACCAGCGGGCCTTCTGGCCGCCGTAGCCCTGCGGCGAGTACCAGGCCTCCATGTCGTGGTTGCCGGTGGTCACCATCCACGGCACCGTCTTGGCGACCGTCTCGGTCTGCGCCAGGAACTGGTCCCAGGCGCGGGCGTCGTAGGTGTCGCCGGTGCCGCCCGAGCCGGAGGAGTCGGCGTAGCAGATGTCCCCCGCGTGGAGGTGGAAGGCGGGGTTCTGGGCGAGCAGCACCGCGTCGTTGCCCAGCGCGTGGTAGCTGACGCCCTGGTCGCCGAAGGCGGTGAAGGTGAAGGGCTCGGGGCGGGCGGGAGCCGTGGTGAAGGTGCCCAGCGTGCCCAGGTTGCGGTGGTCGGCCGGGTCGAAGCCGTCGTGGCCCACCCCGTAGTAGTAGGTCTGGCCCGGGTGCAGCCGGTCCAGGGCCGCGTGCAGGTAGAACTGCTCCGCCGCGGCGATCTTGCCGCCGTTCAGGACCGGGGTGGTCAGGTGCCGCACCTCGGCGTCGATCTTCACGCTCAGCGCCCAGGGGCTGGTGCCCACCCGCAGGTAGGGCTTGCGGACCGCGAACGGCACCTGCCAGGAGACCCGCATCTGCGTCTTCGGGTCGGCCCCGTACTGCAGGTGCCGGCCGAAGGGCGCGGCCAGCGAGCCGTCGACTCCGCGCCGCTCCCCGGAGGAGAGCAGCGCCGGGGCCGCCGCGTACGCGGGCGAGGCCGCGCCCGCGCCCAGGCCCAGCCCCGCCACGGCCGCCGTCACCGCGCCGGCGCGCAGTGCGCCGCGCCGGGTGAACCGGGCACGCAGGTACTCGTGCTGCTCGGCCATGCTCATGCGGGCGGCGAGCTGCGAGGGGATTCCGAAATCGGGTACGTCCAGTTCCATGGGGGCGAACTTCCTCTCCCGAGGCGACGGGCAACGGACCGCCGGGTGAACGGCGGTGGGACGGACCCCCATGAGAGTCCACGGAATTCCCCATCCCGTGTAATGGCGCGTGACGGGTTCAGCGGGCGGTGACGGAGTACGCGGCGAGCGCCCGGTTGCCCCGCGGTGCGGCGACGGCCCGCAGCACGTCGGCCTGGCTCAGGACGAGCTGCCGCAGCGGCTCGTCGAGGGCGGCCAGCCGGGCCGGCGACGCCGTCAGTTCGAGGCAGGAGGCGACCTCCCAGTCGCCGTCCTGGAGTTCCGCGGTGTCGACCGGCGTGCAGGCGTCGGCCGTCCATCCGGCCTCGGGCAGCAGCCGCAGCAGCGTCTCACGGGAGAAGGGCGTGCGGACGTTGCCCTCGCCGTGCGAGCCCGCTGCCTCGGCCTGGCCCTGGACCAGCACGGCCAGCAGGTGCGCCAGCCGGTCGCCGGTCCCGGGCGTCAGGTCCCACTCGGTGAAGCAGAGCCGCCGCGCCCACGGACGCACCCGGGCCAGGGTGTCGCGCAGCTGTCCGAGCGAGGCGAAGTACCAGGCGCAGTGCGCGAGCACCACGTGGTCGAACGCGCCGTCGGGGAAGACGGCCGACGGGTCGAGGACGTCGGTGCCGAAGCGGAACTCGATGCGCGGCCCGAGCCGCCCCGCGGCCAGCCGGGCGGCGGATTCCCCGAGGGTGACGGGCGCCCCGTAGGAGGGGTCGGCCACGTCGACGGCCACCACCCGCCCGCCGGGTCCGACCGCTTCCGCCAGTACGGCGGTCATGTCGCCCTGTCCGCAGCCCAGTTCGAGGACGCGCGAACCCGGAGCGATGCCCCAGCCCGCCACGAGCGAGGCCCGGTGGCGGGTCTGGGCCAGCTGGACGTCGGGGCCGTGCTCGGAGGCGGCCATGCCGGCCGCGATCGAGGGGACCAGGCCGGAGAGTGCGGGGAGGTCGGAGTGGTTCACGAAGTCCTTGGGAGCTGCTCGACGGGTCGGTGCGGGCCGATGCTACGAGACCGGCGCGCGAACCGCCTCCGTATTACTGCGGGCGCCGCCGGGCTAGCGGACGACGTCGAAGACCTGCTTCTGCAGGCCGTTGGCGTACGCCTCGTGCTCGACCAGCTCCAGCTTCTGGGCGTCCTTGTCCGTCGTGCTGAAGAGGCGCTTGCCCGCACCGAGGAGGAGCGGGAAGACGAGCAGGTGGTAGCGGTCGATCAGGCCCGCGTCCGACAGGGCCCGGTTGAGCGTGGCGCTGCCGTGGACGATGATCGGGCCGCCCTCGGTCTCCTTGAGCGCGGCGACCTCGTCGAGCGAGCGCAGGATGGTCGTCTCGCCCCAGTTCGTCACCAGGTCCTCCTCGGTGAGGGTGGTGGAGACGACGTACTTCGGCATCACCTTGTAGTCGGCGAAATCCGCCATGCCGGGCCACACGGGGCTGAACGCCTCGTAGCTGGTCCGGCCCAGGAGCATCGCGGTGGCCTCCTTCTGCTCGGCGCCCTTGATGGCGAAGGCCTCCGGAAGGAACTCGACGTCCTTGAAGGTCCATCCGGCGTTGCGGTAGCCGGGTTCGCCGCCCGGGGCCTCGACGACGCCGTCGAGGGAGATGAAAGCGGTGGTGATCAGAGTGCGCATCTGCGGTCCTCGGTGTCTCGTGTGACGGTGGTCAACCGGATCCGGCGGGTGCGCCGTCGTCCGCCTCGCGGCGGCCGGCGCGCACCAGCCATGATCCATGACCGCCGGACACGGGAGAACTCATCGGCCGGCGCTCGACGGGCCGAAGAACTCGATCTCCGCGATGGCGACCTGCTTGTCGGCGGAGGCCGCGTGCGCGGAGTCGACGGTGAAGCGGACCTTCGTCGCCTCGCCGACCCGGAACGGGCGCCGCTGGCCGCCCGCGCCCTGGTCCAGGGTCAGCCGGCGGGTGGTGACCGTGCCGTCCTTGCCGGTGATCGTCGCCGTGACGCGGTGCGGCAGGGCCGACTCGCCGATCTCGTCGGCCCGTGCGGAGACGCCGGGGGTGATGATCACGTCCAGCAGCCGGGCGGGTTCGCTGAATCCGACCTCGATCCACTCGCCCTGCCCGGACTGGGAGACCCCGGGCCCCCACCAGGTGTTGCTCCGCTTGTCGAAGGCGAGCTCCGGATGGTGGCCGGGGTACGAGCGGGAGGCCGTGATCCGGTCCGGGGCCACCGGCGCGCGCTGGGCGAAGTGGTCCAGGGCCGCCCGGACGCCGTCGGGCAGGTAGAGGACGCCCAGGACGGCGGCCGTGAGGAGGACGGCGACGGTGATCCAGGTGCCGATCCGGTCGAAGACGCGGCGCAGCCGGGGGCGGTCGCCCGCCCACGGGGTCTCGCGCTGCCGTCCGCCGAGGAGACGGCGCCACCAGGGCGCCCGTGTCGGTGCGGTGGCGTCGGCGGTCTCGGCCAGCGGCATCGCGCAGCGCACGCAGTAGTGGCGGTCGGGCCGGTTGGGCGTGGAGCACCACCGGCAGGGCGCACCGCCCGCGCTCCCCGGCTGCGGACCGGGCGCGTGCACGGCGGGCCGCTCGGCGTCCGGCCGCCCGGGCAGCACGGGCCCGGCCGCCGCCGGTGCCTGCGGCTCCGCCACGGGCACGAGCAGCGACCGGGCCCGGTCGGCCATGGTGTCACTCATCCCCGCCCGCGACCTCCCGTCCCCGACTCCATCCACCCCGTCCTCCGACCAGCCGGTCCGGCACCCGCAGCGAACGGGTCAGGAAGGGGCGTTCGGGCTCCTCCACCTCCAGCAGGCCGAGGGCCGCGAGCGGCGCGCAGACGTGCAGCCGGGCCCGGGCGGCGGCCGACTGCGCGGGCACCGCGCACAGCTCCAGGGCCAGGCCGACGGTGGCCCGGCGCCTGCTCACGTCGTCGTTGAGGTAGCCGTAGAGCGGCTCGAAGGTCCGGTCGACGTCGGGGGCGAGGGCCACGAGCAGGAGGGCGACGTCGAGCGCCGTCAGGCCCCCGCGTCCGGCCAGCCGGGCCAGCCGGTCGCCGGGACCGGGCACCGGCCCGCCCGTCACCGCGCCGGCCGCGGGGGCGTCCGGCGCCGCCGGCGAGGTGTCGAGGAGGTGGCGGACCGCCTCCTCGGACAGGTAGAGGCCGCGCAGCGGGTCGTCGGCCGTGGGATCACCGGCGGACCGCCGTTCGACCAGCGCGGACACCCGTCCGCGCAGCTCTGCGAGCCGGGCCAGCAGGGCGCGCGCGGCGGCGCCGTCGGTGCCGTCGGTGGCGCCCTCCCGCGCGCCCGGCTCCGCGAGGACGTACGGGGCGTTCACCGCGCGTCCGGACGGCGGACGGGCTCCTGGCGGGAGGCCCGGGCCGCCCGGGCGGCCGCCACCTGGTGGGGCCGGTGCGAACGCCCTTCGGGCAGCGCCGGAGCGCCGTCCAGGCCGCCCAACCGGACGGTGGCGCCCTCGGTGACCGGCGGCCCCGCGTCGTACTCCGGGAAGGCCGGGAACGGCACCGTCACCGCCAGGTCGAGGGAGGGCTTCAGCTCGCCCCCGAGCGCGGACCAGATCTCGGCGAGCGACCGCGACTCCACCTGGGCGCCGGCCACCGTCAGCGGTACGAAGAGTCCCAGCGCCCGCAGGGAGAGCGGCAGTTCGTCCGGCGCGAGCAGCTCCCGGGGCAGCAGCGTGGCCAGCACGGCGGACAGCAGCCGGTGCTCGTCCTGCGGGGTCTTCGTCCATGCCGTCACCAGGTACGACAGCCGGAACCAGCGCGGCGGCCGGCGCCGCCGCACGACCACGTCGTGCCCGTCGCGCCCCTCGCGCACCGCCACGTGGCCGCGCTGGCGCAGGGCCACGTCCTCCCGGATGTCGTACAGGTAGGCGTTGACCACGGGCGCGTTGCGGCGCGCCGCCCAGTCACGGGTCGGCGCCTCCAGCGACACCTCGATGCCCGAACCCGTCAACGCCCCGCCGCCGAGGAGGCCCTTGAGTGTCTCGTCCACCTCGTGGATCACGCCCGCGCCCTCCCGATCTTCCCGTCCCGCGCCGTCGGTCCTCTATCGTCCCCCGGACGGCCGCCCGGGCCGCAGGGCCCCGGGGGACGACCGCCGGGCACCGCCCGCTGCCCCGGCGCACCCCGAGGGCCGCCCGGGGCTGCCCGGAAGGTCAGATGTAGCCTTCCCGAAGGGCAAAAGCCACGGCGTGTGCGCGATTGCGCAGGTGGAGCCGTGTGGTGAGCCCGTGCATCACGTTCTTGACGGTCCGTTCGGAGTAGGAGAGCTTGCCCGCGATCTCACCGGTGTCGAGTCCCTCGGAGACCAGCCGCAGGACGTCCACCTCGCGTGCCGTCAGCCCGAGGGCCGGCGCACCGGTCCTGCCGGCCGCGCCCCGGTGCAGCGTGCCCACCTGGTGGATCAGCCGGCCGAGCAGATCGGCGGGCAGGTCCCCGTCACCCCGGGACGCGGCCAGCACCGCCTGCACCAGCCGCTCGGCGGTCGCCTCGCGGCGCCAGACGATCGCGGCGACCCCGCACTCCACCACGTCCAGCAGCTCGCTCTCGCGCATCGCGCCGACCACGAGCACGGCACGCGCCCCCTCGCTGCGCACGATCCGGCGCAGCCGGGTCAGGACCGCCGCGTCCAGGGCGTCCTCGACGAGCAGGGCCACCGTGTCCGGCCCGGACACCTCGCGCAGTTCGATCTCCGGGTGTCTGCGCAGCAGGCCGACGGCACCCTCACGGCTGACCGGGTCGGGGGCGGACACCGCCACGGGGACGCGCCGGTCCGGGAGACCGGGGGCGCGGCCCGGGGCGGGAGGGTACGAGGGCGTGGTCCGGGATGAGCTGAGCAACCGTTTCCCCTGTTCGGAGACCCGCCGCGGAGCGCGGGCCGGTGTCGGATGAGCACCTTCAACCCTTCTGCGGGCCCCGCGCGGACCGCAATCGTGGAGCACCACGGGCCCCACCACGAGACCACCCCGCGGACCACCACGAGACCGGCCGCGCCCGCGCGCGTCACCGCAGGTCACAGCGGGTGCCGCCGCCGGGCGGGCAGAGCGCGGGACGTCCGGTGAGGTACGCCACTCCGCACCACCACGACACGGAACACGCCACGCGCCTGGCGGAAAGCACACCACACCACACCGCACCACACCACCGACCCCAGGAGGCACCGATGCCCGGACCGCTCCGCGAACGCGACGCCGCCCGCGACCTGATCGCCGCCGAGACGGAGCGGGCCCGCTCCGGCTCCGGCGGACTGGTGCTGTTCCGGGGAGCCACCGGCACCGGCCGGACCGCCGTACTGGAGGCGGCCGTCCGCGACGCCGAGGAGCGGGGGATGCGGGTGCTGTGGGCACGGTGTTCACCGGAGGACACCGGGGCGCCCTTCGCCACCGTCCTGCAACTCCTCTCCGCCGTACCGGACTCCGCCGACATCGCGCCCGACGGCGCCGACCGGGGCAGCGCCGCCCGGCTCTGGCGGCTGCTGCGCGCCCACGCGGCCGAGGGGCCGCTCCTGGTGGCGGTGGACGACGTCCACCTGGCCGACGCCCCGTCACGCCGCTGGCTGCGGGAGGCGGTGCGCCGCATCGACCGATTACCGGTGCTCCTCGTGGTGACCGAACGCAGCCAGTACGACATCGACCCCCGGTACGAGGGGTTCGCGCGCTCCCTGCCCCCGTCCCTCGTCCGCACCCACTCGGTCGACCCGCTCGGCGCCGAGTCGGCCGCGGAACTCGTCCGCGCCGCCCGGCCGCAGGCCGGCCCCGCCCGGACCGCCGAACTGGTCCGGGCGGCGGCCGGCAGCCCCCTCCTCCTGGACGCCCTCCTCCACGACCTCGACGACGGCCCGCTCCCGGACACCTGCGCCGCGCTCTACCCCGGCGACTACCCGGCGGCGGTCGCCTGGTGGCTGGAGACCGCGGGCCCCGCCACGACGGAGGTGGCCCGCTGCCTCGCAACCCTGGAGGAGCCCCGGCCACCACAACCCCCGGCCGGGCCCGCCGTGGCCCCGGGCATCCCGGGCCGGCTTGGCGGGCCGGATTCCGTCGACCTGGTCGGGGTTCTGGCCGCGGCGGCCGGGGCCGATCCGGCGCGGGCCGCGGGGTGGCTCGCGGCCATGACCCGCATCGGGTTCCTGCGGCCCGACCCCGCCGGACTGCCCCGCTACGCCCACCCGCTGCTGCGGGACGCCGTGCTGACCGGGTGGCCGACCGTACGGCGGGAGGCCGTGCACCGCTCGGCCGCGCAGGAGATGCTGCGCCGCGGCGCCCCCGCCGAAGCGGTCGCCGCCCACCTGCTGCGCACCCCGGGCGTCGGACTGCCGTGGGCGCTGCGCGTCCTGCGGGACGCGGCGACGGTCGCCGTGCACGACGCCCGCCCCGCCGACGCCGCCGGCTACCTGCGCCGCGCCCTGGACGAGCCCCTCTCCGACGACCGGCGCCAGCGGCTGCTGACCGAGCTGGGCTCCCTGGAGTACGCCTCGGCGGGCGGCGCGGTGGCGATCGCCCGCCTGGCGGAGGCCCAGCACCTGTCGGCCGCACCCCCCGACCGGGTCCGCGCGGCCGTCGCCCTCGGCACGGCCCTCGTCGGCCGCGGCGAGGTGACCACCGCCCTGGCGGTGCTGCGCCGCACCGAGGGCAGCCTGGACGGACACCCGGGCCTGACCCGCACCGTGCAGACCGCCACGGCCATGCTCGCCGACGCCGACCTGCTGACCCGTCAGGAGACCTACCGCAGGCTCTCCGAGAGCGGGCGGCACGCGCCGGAACTGGTCGGCACCGCCAGCCGGGCCCTGCTCGTGCGCTACGAATCGACGGCCGGGCTGATCTCCGCCCGCGAGGCCATGAACCGGGTACGGGCCCTGCTCGCCCAGCCCTCCGACCCGCTGGCCGAACCGTTCCTCCTGGGGACGGCGGCGGCGGTCGCCGAATGGGCCGGCGAACTCGACGAGGCGGAACGGCTCGTGGACCGCGGGCTGGCCGGCCGCCACCCCGCCCTGCTCCACCCGATGGAGGACGCGCTGCTCAACACCCGCGCCGACATCGCCGCGGCCCGCGGCGACGTCCCCCGGCTGATCTCCGTGCGCGAGGACGGCGCGGTGGTCGCCGCCCGCGCCCACAGCGGACCCTCCAACCGGGACGCCCACGTGCTGATGTCCCTCGTCCACACGGGCCGCGCCGACGAGGCCGCCCGCCTCGCCGACGCCTTCGACCTCAGCCGGGCCCCGGACTCCTGGCAGCTCAACCGCTTCCTCTACGCGCGGGGAGTCCAGCGCCTGGCCGCCGGCGACCCGGCGGGCGCGCTCCACGACTTCCTCGAATGCGGCCGGCGCCAGACCGCCCGGGAGGTGCTCAGCCCGGTCGTCACCCCCTGGCGGACCGCGGTGGCCCAGTGCCGCCTCGCACTCGGCGCCCGCCAGGAGGCCCTCGCCCTGGCCGGCGAGGAACTGCGGCTGGCCCGGGTGTGGAACACCCCGCGCACGGTCGGCCGCGCCCTGCGCGTCCTCGCCGCCGCCACCGGGGGCCGGCACGGGCTGGAACTCGCCGGGGAGGCGGTCGAGACGCTCCGGACCGCCCCCGCCGACGCCGGCATGGAACTGGTCGAGGCCCTCCTCGCCCAGGGCCGCCAGCTCCTCGCCGCGGGCGACCGCGGACGCGCCCGCGACCGGCTGCGCGAGGCCGCGGCCCTGGCCGAACGCCAAGGCGGCGTAAGGCTGCTGGCCCTGGCCGAACAGGCCCTGCGCGAGGGCGGCGCCCGCATCCCGGCGACGGCGCGCACCGGCTCCGGGGCCCTGACCGACAGCGAGCGCCGCACCGCGGAACTGGCGGCGTCCGGCCTGACCAACACCGAGATCGCCGAGCTCCTGCACGTCGCCCGCCGCACCGTCGAAACCCACCTGACGAGTACCTACCGCAAACTCGCCATACGCCGCAGGTCGCAACTCCCCACCGCACTCGACGGATGAGACCGGCCCCCCGCCGCGCCCGCAGAACGCATCCGCGCGCCCTGGCAGAAGGCCGTCCTCGAACGTCCGTACCGGCCCCTGCGGCCGGGCGTGACATCATCGGGGCATGACGACATCACGAAAGGCCCATGCCGCGTAGGCGACCCAGCCGGATGAGGCGTCCGGCGCCAACTCCCCGCCGGCGGAGCACAGGACGGCGGCCCGGCGCGCCGCTCCTCCGGCCGCATGGCGATCTCACCCCGCCCGGGGCATCGGGGCTCGCCGCCGCGTTGCTGCCGTCGGAGCCGTACGAGCCCTGGCAGGCACTGGCCGTCCGGCTTCTGGGCCTCCCGCCCTCCTCGGTGCCGTCCCGGGGAGAATTCGTGGCCTGTACCCGGTTGATGAGAACGGGCCCGCACGACATGTGGGTCCGGTTGCGGCGGTGGCTGCCCGGGCAGGGCATCGACCCCGCCGAATCGGTCCTGGTCCACCTCTTCCCGTGCGGGACGGACATGGACCACGGCGTCCTGCTGTCGGGCGCCGGGCGCGTCCACGCCTTCGAGCTGCACGGTCTGCGGGCCCGACGCGGGGCGGGTCGATTCGTGGTCCGGTACTGGCGCGACATCACCGAGGAGTGGCGTACGACACCTTTCGCCGAGGAGATCGCGCACGCGTTCATCTGGCGACCACCGCCGCGCCGCACGCGTCTGACGGAGTGAGCCGAAGGCCGGGGCCGGCCCCGCGCCGCACCGCCGCCACGTGAGGTAACTCACCTTTGCGTTTGCTGGCGTGAAGGCCGGGCAGGCGGGTCGCTGGAGCGGAGCCCTGCCCTCCGGTCGTTCGGGTGGAGCGGGGCGCACGCGGGCCGATCCCGTCCCGCTCCACGGCGCCGCCGCCCCCGTCCTGCGGGAGGTGGCGCGCCGGTTCAGGTACGACCCGTGAGGTGTATGTGTCCACGCTCCAGACCGAGCACGTGTACAAGGTGTTCGGAAGGAACCCCGGCGGCGCCGCGGCCGCGGTCCGCGCGCTCGAGGAAGGCGCCGACCGCGAGACGCTGCGCGCCGACGGTACGACGGCGGCTGTGATCGACGTCTCGTTCAGAGTGGAACCCGGCGAGATCTTCGTCGTCATGGGCCTGTCGGGATCCGGCAAATCCACCCTGCTGCGCATGCTCAACGGGCTCCTCGAACCCACCTCCGGACGCGTCCTCTTCGACGGCGAGGACCTCACCGCCCTCGACCCGCGCGAGCTGCGCCGCGTCCGCTCCACCAGGATCAGCATGGTCTTCCAGCACTTCGCGCTGTTCCCGCACCGCAACGTCCTGGAGAACGCCGGCTACGGACTGGAGGTCCAGGGCGTCCCCCGGGCCGAGCGCGAGCGCAGGGCCGCGGAGGCCCTGGAGCTGTGCGGGCTCGGCGGCTGGGAGAAGTCCTGGCCCGACGAGCTGTCCGGCGGCATGCAGCAGCGCGTGGGCCTGGCCCGCGCCCTGGCCACCGACGCCGACCTCCTCCTCATGGACGAGTCCTTCAGCGCGCTCGACCCGCTGATCCGCCGCGACATGCAGGACCAGCTCCTCGAACTCCAGCGCACCCTGAAGAAGACCATCGTCTTCATCACCCACGACCTGGGCGAGGCCATGCGGCTGGGCGACGGCATCGCCGTCATGCGCGACGGCCGCGTCGTCCAGCAGGGCACCGCCGAGGACATCCTCACCCGCCCCGCCGACGACTACGTCGCCTCCTTCGTCCAGGACGTCGACCGCTCGCGCGTGCTCACGGCCGACGCCGTCATGGCCCCGGCCCCCGCCGGCGCCGCGCCGTGCGGCTGCCCGACGGTCAGCGCCGACACCCCGCTCGCCGACGTCTGCGCCGTCAGCGTCCGCGTCCCCCACCCCGTCGCCGTCACCGCGGCGGACGGCACCGTCGTCGGCGCCGTGCCGCAGGGCCGCCTCGTCCGCTTCATCGGCGACGAGCAGCGCCCCGCGCTCCGCTGCGCGGAGGTGGCCGCCTGATGCCCCGCCTGCACCTCGGAGACTGGGCCGACAGCGCCGTCGGCTTCCTCCAGCGCCACCTCTCCTGGCTGTTCGACGCCATCGGCGCCCTCGTCACCACCCTGGACGACGGCATCGACGCGGCCCTGTCGGCGCCCGCCCCGCTGCTGTTCGCCGGGATCCTCGCCGTCGCCGCCTGGTGGCTGCGCGGCCTCCTCGCCGGCCTGCTCGCCTTCGCGGGCCTCGCGCTCGTGGACTCCCTCGGCCTGTGGTCCGAGGCCATGTCCACCCTGTCCCTGGTCCTGGTCGCGACCCTCGTCACCCTGGTGATCGCCGTCCCGCTCGGCATCCTGGCGGCGCGCTCCGACCGGACCAGCGCGGTCCTGCGCCCCGTGCTGGACTTCATGCAGACCATGCCCGCCATGGTCTACCTGATCCCCGGCATCATCTTCTTCGGCGTGGGCGTCGTCCCCGGGATCATCGCCACCATCGTCTTCTCGCTGCCGCCCGGCGCACGGATGACCGAGCTCGGCATCCGCCAGGTCGACGGCGAACTCGTCGAAGCCGCCGAGGCCTTCGGCACCGCTCCCCGCGACGTCCTGCTCCGCCTCCAGCTGCCGCTGGCCCTGCCCACGATCATGGCCGGGGTCAACCAGGTCATCATGCTGGGCCTGTCCATGGTCGTCATCGCCGGCATGGTGGGCGGCGGCGGCCTGGGCGGCGCCGTCTACCGGGCCATCGGCAACGTCGACATCGGCCTCGGCTTCGAAGCCGGCCTGTCCATCGTGATCCTGGCCATGTACCTGGACCGGATGACCGGCGCCCTGGGCCGCCAGGTCTCCCCGCTCGGCCGCCGCGCCCTGGCAGGCGCCCGCTCGGCCGCCGGCGGCGCGGCCCGGCTGTGGGGCCACCGCCCCCAGCCCGTCCACGCCGTCGCCGGGGTCCTCGTCCTGGCCCTGACCGCCGGCGCCGTGGGCGCCTTCACCGGACCCGAGCAGGGTGAGGGCGGAGCGGCCGGCGCCGCCGACACCGGCCGGGGCCGCACGATCTCCCTCGGCTACATCCCCTGGGACGAGGGCATCGCCTCCACCTTCCTCTGGAAGGAACTCCTGGAACGGCGCGGCTTCAAGGTCGACGCCCGCCAGCTGGAGGCAGGAGCGCTCTACACCGGCCTCGCCGGCGGGGGCGTCGACTTCCAGACCGACTCCTGGCTGCCCGTCACCCACGCCCAGTACTGGAAGAAGTACGGGGACAAGCTGGAGGACCTCGGCTCCTGGTACGGCCCGACCTCGCTGGAGCTGTCCGTCCCCTCCTACGTGAAGGACGTGCGCTCCCTCGCCGACCTCAAGGGCAAGTCCGGCCGCTTCAAGGGCCGGATCATCGGCATCGAGCCGAGCGCCGGCGAGATGGCGCTGCTCAAGGACAAGGTGATGAAGGAGTACGGCCTGGAGGGCGAGTACCAGGTCGTCGACGGATCGACCCCCGGCATGCTCGCCGAGCTGAAGCGGGCCTACGAGAAGAAGGAGCCCGTCGCCGTCGCGCTGTGGTCCCCGCACTGGGCGTACTCCTCCTACGGGCTGACCAAGCTCGAGGACCCCAAGGGCGCCTGGGGCAAGGGGGACGGCATCCACACCCTCGCCCGCAAGGGGTTCGCGGCGGACGAGCCCGAAGTGGCGCGCTGGCTGCGCGACTTCAAGCTCACCGAGGAGCAGCTGACCGGGCTGGAGGCGAAGATCCAGCAGACCGGCAAGGGCAAGGAGCAGCAGGCCGTCCGCGCCTGGCTGAAGGAGAACCCGGACGCCGTGAAGCTCTCCTGACGGCGGCGCCCGCCGGCCCGCCCCCCCCCTCAGCGGCCGTCGCCCCCGGCCCCGCACCGCGGGTCGGCGGCCGCGTCGGCGCACAGCGTCCCCTCCACCTTCCGCAGCAGCCGCAGCAGTTCCGCGCCCTCCGCGTCGTCCAGCCCGGCCAGGGTCCGGCGCTCCAGCTCGGCCCAGGCCTCCCGGACCTGCTGGAGCAGCCCGCAGCTGGCCTCCGTGGCCTCGACCAGGGAGGCCCGGCGGTCGGCCGGGTCGGGGCCGCGGCGCACGTGCCCCGCCTGTTCGAGGCGCTGGAGCATCTTCGTCACGGTGGAGGGGTCCAGGCCGACGCTCTTGATCAGCTCCGACTGGCGTACGGGCCCGTTGTCCCACAGGTGCATCATCAGGAACTCCTGCCCCGGGTGCAGACCCAGGTCCCGCAGCAGCCGCCCCGCGGCGATGCGGTGGAGCCGGGCCGCCCGGCTCAGGGCATGGCTGACCGGCCCGTCCAGCACCGCGCTCGGCGGCCCCGGACACCCCTGCGCCGCCGCGCCGCCCGGTCCGTGCCCCTGCTCCTGTGCGACGTGCGTGACGTGCGTGACGTGCGTCGTCATCGTCCGGCTCTCCTTCCGCCCTCGCCCTCACCCTCGGGGAGATTTTACCTTGGTCGGCCAATGAATGGGTGTACGGTGGGGACCGCGGTCAATACTTGGCCGACCAATGAATCTGTGAGGGCAGTCATGACCAGCGCATTCGAACCGATCACCGTCGGCGGCACCGAGCTCGCCAACCGCATCGCGATGGCTCCGATGACCCGCAGCCGCGCCGCCGCGGGCGCGGTGCCGACGGAGCTGACGGCCGAGTACTACGCCCAGCGCGCCTCGGCCGGGCTCGTCATCACCGAGGGCATCCAGCCCTCGGCCGTGGGCCAGGGCTACCCGTTCACCCCGGGACTGCACAGCGCCGAGCAGGTCGCCGCCTGGCGCCGGGTCACCGACGCCGTGCACGCCGCCGGCGGCCGGATCTTCGCGCAGCTCATGCACACCGGCCGGATCGGCCACCCGTCCCTGCTCCCGGACGGCCTGGTGCCGGTCGGTGCCTCTCCCGTCGCCGCCAAGGGCCAGGTCTTCACCGCCGACGGCCCCCAGGACTTCGTCACCCCGCGCGAGCTGACCGCAGCCGAGGTCCGCCAGACCGTGGCCGACTACGCCACCGCCGCCCGCAACGCCGTCGAGGCCGGCTTCGACGGCGTCGAGCTCCACGGCGCCAACGGCTACCTGATCCACCAGTTCCTGGCTCCCGGCAGCAACCGCCGCACCGACGAGTGGGGCGGCACCCCCGAGAACCGGATCCGCTTCGCCGTCGAGGCCGTCAAGGCCGTGGCCGCCGAGATCGGCGCCGACCGCACGGCCCTGCGCGTCTCGCCCGGGAACCCGTTCAACGACATCGACGAGCCCGACCCGCGTCCCACGTACGAGGCCCTGGTCAAGGAGCTCGACGGGCTGGGCCTGGCCTACCTGCACGTCATGGAGCCCGCCGGCACCCGCGAAACCACCCTCGCCCTGCGCGGGCGGTTCTCGGGCCCGCTGGTCCTCAACCCCGCCACCGACGGGCCCACCGACCACCGCGCCCTCGCCCTGATCGACCAGGGCGTCGCCGACGTCGTCGCCTTCGGCGGCCTCTTCATCTCCAACCCCGACCTGCCGGCCCGGCTGCGCACCCAGGGTCCGTACAACACCCCGGACGCGGCCACCTTCTACGGCGGAGACGCCCGCGGCTACACCGACTACCCGACGCTGTAGTGTGCCGTGCCGCCCTCCTCGGCGAGGGCCAGGGCGATGCGCCGGTTGGTCTGCGCCCACTCCGCCGCGGGCACCTTCGGCAGGACGTCGCCCCACAAGGGCAGGCAGGTGCCCCGCAGTTGCAGCATCCCGGCCGGACGGGCGATGAACCACACGTGGAAGTGCGAGCCGCCGTCGCCCCACCGGTTGACGTGCACCCGGGCGATCCCGCCCAGCGCCATGACCGCGCGCTCGACCCGCTGGAGCATCCCGCCGAGCTCGGCGGCACGTGCGGCGGGCAGGTCGGCGAGGTCCGCGTGCTCCCGGGGCAGCAGCATGACCTGCGCGGGCACGCCCTCCGGTTCGGCGAAGCCGCGGACCTTCCAGTGCTCGTCGCTCCACAGGACCGGCGCCCCGCCGTCCTCGCAGCCCCGGCAGGGGCCGCCGTCCTCACCCTCACGCGGCGGCTCGGGCAGGACGGGGGGCTCCAGCTCCTTGATCCGTATGTCGCCCTCGTAGGGGAAGATCTCCGCGAACGGGATGCCGCCCTCGGGCAGCGGGATCCGCTCGCCGATCGGCAACCGCTGGACGAATGCGCTGGGTTCGACAGTCATGATCACAGCCTCGCACGTTGCCGGCGGCGGCGACGGGCCGGGTGCAGCGCGCCGGAAACCATGTTCCTCACGCCCGGGGCCGCCGGTTGTGCCTACCATCGGCGGTGTCTGCGAGGGGAGCCGTACATGAGTACCGCGAAGGACCTGTTCGTCATCGCGATGGAGCCGGGGGCGCGGCGGCCCGTGGGGCAGGGCGATCTCTCGCTCGCCCTCGCGGGCGCGGAGCTGATCGACCTGATCGCGGCGCGGACCGTCATCCTGGACGGCGACCGGATCGTGCCGGGCGGGACCGGTGAGGCCGCCGCCGACCGGCTCCTGGCCGAGGCGGCCTCGGCCCTCACCCGGACCACGCCCTACGAACGGGTCGAGGACTGGCTGTGGCGGCGGGGGCGGGACCTCGCCACCGCCTACCTCGCCTCCCTGGAGGCGGAGGGGCAGCTCCTGCGCACCCGCGGCGGCCGTTCGCCCTTCGGCTCCGACCGGGTGGAGCCGGCCGACACCGCCGACTGCCGGCGCGCCCTCGACCGCCGTGAGCGCGGTGAACCGGTGCTCGCCGTCCTCGCCTCGGCCGTGGGCCTCGACGACACGGGTCCCGGGGCGGGCGCGGGGCCCGACCCCGACCCGGAGGACGAGGAGGTCGGCACCGTCCTGGCCGCCGTCGGCGACGCGGTCATGGAGCTGGAGGCCGTCCGCCAGCGGCGGTCCATCGAGAAGGCGGCCTTCGCCAACATCTGGCGGGCCTGAGCCGCCCTGCCCGGCCCGCGCCGGTCACGGCGCGAACCGGGCTACGGCGCCCGCCTCCAGGGCGACGTACAGGGCGCCGTCGGGGCCGAAGGCCAGGCCGTGCGGTTCGGGTGCGGTGGCGTCGGGTGCGGTGGCGTCGGGTGCGGCGGTCGTACCGGGTGCGCCGCCGGAGGTGTCGACGGCCGGCAGCGCGTAGCCGGTGACCCGGCCGTCCGGGGTGATCCGGCCGAGCCGGCCCGTCCCCCACTCGGTGTACCAGCAGCCGCCGTCGGGCCCGGCGACCACGGCGTGCGGGCGGGAGGCGGGGTCGTCGAGCGGGTACTCGGTGATCGTCCCGTCCGGCTGGAGGCGGCCGACGCGGCCGCCCGCGATGTCGGTGAACCACACCGATCCGTCCGGCCCCGCCGCGATGCCGACGGGAGCGGCGTCCGGCCGGGGCAGCGGGTGCAGGCGGACCTCTCCGCCGCAGGTGATGCGGCCGATGGCGGCGGCCCGGTTGAGGGTGAACCACAGGGCCCCGTCCGCGCCCGCCGTGATGAAGGCGGGGAAGGCGTCCTCGACGGGCAGCGGGAAGGCGGAGGCCTGTCCGTCGACGGTGATCCGGCCGATCCTGCCGGTCTGCGTCTCGGTGAACCAGAGCGCGCCGTCGGGGCCCGCCGTGATGCCGAACGGGGCGCAGCCGGGGTCGAGTTCGTGGTCGGTGAGGTCGCCGTCGGGGGTGATGCGGCCGATCCGGTGGTCGCGCGTCCGGGTGAACCAGAGGGCGCCGTCCGGGC
>NZ_JBHVUQ010000135.1:0-21205 GCF_042884105.1 Streptomyces sp. NPDC058157 | reverse complement strand
GGGGCCGCCCCGGGAACCGCCCGGGGCGGCCCCTGCGCACGGCCGGGATGCGACGGCGCCCGGCGCGGCGCACCATGGACGGTGCACGTGTCCCGAGCCGGCCGTGCACTGCCGGGGGGAACCTGGGGGGAACACCCGTTCACGTACGGAGAAACGGGGAGACCCATGAAGAAATCCCTGGTGGCCGCACTCGCCACCGCCACGATCGCCCTCCCGCTGGCCGCTCCGGCGACGCACGCCACCGCCGCCTCGGCCTTCTGCAACCAGACGACCCCGAGCACCTCGCTCGCCGCCTACAACAAGGACACCGGAGCCGTGGGCACCGGCACCCTGTCGGCCGGGCACTGGACGTACGGGTCGAACATCAACGTCCCCGACGGGTACACCCACGGCGTCGCGAGCCGCGACTCGCTCCTGTTCTACAACGCCGACACCGGGGCCGGTGAGAGCGGCACCTTCAGGAACGGGAAGTACACCCGCGTCCAGACCTACGACAACTTCTCGACGGGCTGGACCAACGTCGTGGCGTCGGGCGACTCGGCCCTCTTCTACAACGCCGACAACGGCCAGGGCGGCACGGGCACCCTGCGGAACGGCCGCTACCACCACGTCCGCTCGTACGACAACTTCAGCACCGGCTGGGACTCCGTCGCGTCCTCCTGTGACACGGCCGTCTTCACGAAGGCCGGCGAAGTCGGCTACGGGACCCTCAAGGGCGGCGTCTACACGCACATGGGCGTCAGGAACACCGCGGACGACCTCGGCACCCTGGTCGCCACCAAGGACACCGTCCTCGCCCTGCAGAACACCGGTTCACAGCTCAAGTACCGGATCGCCCGGGCGACCGACGGCAAGGTCGGCGACTTCCGCGACATCGGCACCTCGGGCGTGTGGGAGGAGGAGGGCCGGACCGGCGACAGCCTGTTCTTCTACAAGACGGACGGCACCGCGTGGACCTCGAAGCTCAGCGGGAACTCCTACTCGAACGTCGGACCGCTCGCCAAGGTCTCCTCCGACTGGTCCTTCCTCGCCGGCGGTGTGTGAACCCTCAAGTGCCGGCCCTGCGGGCGGCGTTCACCCGGTCTCCGAGGCGAACGCCGCCCGCAGCTCCTCCTTCAGCGACCGCTGGAACGCCGTCACCAGGGCCTGCACCACCATCGGCTGCATGTGTGCCGACAGGGCCTTCATCGACTCGATCCGCTCCAGATCGCTCTCGCCCTCCGTGAACGGCCCCCACACCTCGTCCCGGAACAGCGCCGTCAGCTCGTGCGCCGCCGTCCGCGCGTGCTCCAGCAGGATCCGCCTGGCCACCAGCAGCGTCTCGTGCGCGATCGGCACGTCGAGCAGTGCCACCCCCAGCCGCAGCAGGCCCAGGTCCACCCGGAAGCCCTCGCCCGCCTCCGACAGCACGTTCATCGCCGCCAGCCGCTCCAGGTCCCCGTCCGACAGGCTCCGCCCGGCCCGCCGCTCCAGCTCCGCCCGCGACACCTCCCGCGCCGCGTCCGGCGCCCAGGTCGCCACCAGCGCCCGGTGGATGGCCAGATCGTGCGCGCTCAGGTCGTCGGGGAGGGCGTCCAGGTAGCGCTGGATCGCCGAAAGGGTCATCCCCTGGTGCTGCAACTCCTCGATCAGCGCCAGCCGCGACAGGTGCTCCGGGCCGTAGTGCCCCACCCGACGGGGTCCGATCACGGGAGGGGGCAAAAGCCCGCGCGTGCTGTAGAACCGTACGGTGCGGACGGTGACACCGGCCTTGGAAGCCAGCTCGTCGACGGTGAGCATCGGCTCGGTCGCCCGGTCGTCGGCCATCGTCCGCTCCTCGCTCTCTGCTGCACCGCTTGGGTTCAACAGTATTGCTGTCGCACCAACGATGTGAAACGGCCAGGAGCTGCCCATGACCACGAACCTGCGACTGCCCGGACGACCCGAAGACCTCACCCTGCCCGCCCTGCTCGCCCGCAACGCCGCCGAACACCCCGACCTGCCCGCCCTGTCCTGGCGCACCGGGGGAGGGGACGGCGCCGCGGACGGCTGGGAGACCCTCACCTGGAGCGAGGCCCGCCGCCGGGTCGCCGTCCTCGCCGCCGGATACACCGCCCTCGGCGTCGCCCGCGGCGAACACGTCCTGCTCATGATGGGCAACCGGCCCGAGCACTGGCTCAGCGACCTCGCCCTCGTCCACCTCGGGGCCGTCCCCGTCACCGTCTACGGGACCTCCGCCCCCGAGCAGATCGCCCACATCGCCCGCCACAGCCGCGCCCGGCTGGCCGTCGTCGAGGGCGCCCGCGAACTCGCCCGCTGGGCCCCGCTGCTGGACGACCCCGACACCCCGCTCGAACGGCTCGTCGTCGCCGAGGCCGCCGAATCCGGCCCGCACACCACCTACGGCTCCCTCTACGCGAGCGGCGCCCGCCTCCACCGCGCCGACGCCTTCGAGAAGGCCTGGCAGGAGAGCCGTCCCGAGGACCCGCTGACCGTCGTCTACACCTCGGGCACCACCGGCGACCCCAAGGGCGTACGGCTCAGCCACCGCAACATCCTGCTCCAGTCGGTGCGCCTCGACCGGCACGTGGAGCTCCCCGAGCACGCCGAGCACATCTGCTACCTGCCTTTCGCCCACATCGCCGAACGGATCCTCGGCATCTACCTGCCGCTGCTGCGCGCCGCGCACGTCCGGCTGGTCGCCGACCCGGCGGCCGTGGCCGGCGCGGTGCGCGAGCTGCGGCCCGTGCAGTTCTTCGGCGTGCCCCGGGTGTGGGAGAAGCTCGCCGCCGGCGTACGGGCCGCGCTGGCGGGCCTCCCGGAGGAGCAGCGGCGGGCCATCGAGGGGGCCGGGGACGTGGCCCGGGCCCGGGCCGGGCACCGGGAGCGCGGCGAGGCGGTCCCGGCCGCGCTGGAGGCCTCGTACGCCGAGGCCAAGGAACGGGTCCTGGACCCGCTGCTGCGGCTGGCGGGGCTGGACCGGCTCGTCTGGACGGCCAGCGCCACCGCGCCGATGCCGATCGACGTGGTCCGGTTCTGGGCGGGCTGGGGGATCACCATCATGGACGCCTGGGGGCTGACGGAGACCTCCGGCGTGTGCACCGTCAACAGCAACGGCCCCGGCGGCTTCCGGCTGGGCTCGGTGGGCCGGCCGATCGAGGGGCTGGAGCTCAGGCTGGCGGCGGACGGCGAGGTCCTCACCCGCGGAGCGACCGTCTTCGACGGCTACCTGCGGCCCGACGGCACGGTGGAGGGCGCCGCCGACGCGGAGGGGTGGTTCCCCACCGGGGACATCGGCCGGCTCGACGAGGACGGCTTCCTGTGGCTGACGGACCGCAAGAAGGAGCTGATCATCACCTCGAACGGCAAGAACGTGGCCCCGGCCCTGGTGGAGAACACCGTCAAGGAACACCCCCTGATCGGCCAGGCCCTGGTCCACGGCGACGGCCGCTCCTACCTGGTGGCCCTGCTGGTCCTGGACCCCGAACTGGCCCCCGCCTGGGCCGCGGCCCGGGGCATCGAGGCACCCACCCTGGCGGACCTGGCCGCCCACCCGGCCATCCTGGAGGAAACGGCCCGCGCGGTCGAGGCCGCCAACGCCCGCCTCAACCGCACGGAACAGATCAAGCGCTACCGCCTGCTGGCCGAGGAATGGGGCCCGGAGACGGGCGAACTCACCCCCACCCTCAAACTCCGCCGCAGGGTGGTCCGCGAACGGTACGGCGCCCTGATCGAGGGGCTGTACGAGGGGGTGTGAGGCGGGGGCCCGCCACCTCCCCCGCGAGGGGCCGGGGCGGGCCGGTGTCTGCCCACCTGCCTCCCCGGGTGCGGGGCGGTGGGTGGGGGCGGGGTGCCGGTGGGCGGGGACGGGACAGCGGACCGGTACGGGGGAGGGCGGGACTTGACCCAGCTCTCTCAGGGAGGGTTGGGGGGTTCCCGCCAGTCTCATCGTCCTTCCGCGTCGGGCCGCCCTGTCTAGGGCGCTCCCTTCGGTCGCGTCGCTTCGCGATGGCCTTCGGCCACCCTTGACAGCCCGACCCGCCACGAAACGCCGAAGACTGCCGGGAACCCCCCAAAGGAACGGGACGGACCTACCTGAGACATCCGGCTCCCTCAGCGATGAGCCGGGCCGTCGGGGGCCGGCAGACTGGGCATCCGGGCCCCGTCAATGCCGTTCGGGGCCCCTCTCCGCGCCAGATCGCTACGCGCTCCGCTCGTCTCGGCGTCTCGTCGCCGTCGTGGGCCGGGATGCTCTGCAGGTCGTCTACTCGCCGGTGCCGATCACCGAGTCGCGCTTGTCGTACCAGCGGAGGGAGTCGCGGATGCCGTCCTCGACTGAGTGTTCCGCCTTCCAGCCGAGGAGTTCGCGGGCGAGGTCGACGCGGGCGTAGGCGCCCGCCGAGTCGCCGGGCCTGCGGTCGGTCTCGACGGCCGTCAGGGGGGATCCGGTGACGGTTTCGAAGGCGGTGACGAGCTCGCGGACGGTCGTTCCGCGGCCGGTGCCCAGGTTGATGACGCAGTACGGGGATGCGCGGGTCACCGGTTCGAAGCGTTCGATGGCCTTGATGTGGGCGGCGGCGAGGTCCCAGACGTGGACGTAGTCGCGGATGCCGGTCCCGTCGTGGGTGGGGTAGTCGGTGCCGGTGATCGAGAATGGTTCGCCCGCGTGGTGCACGTCGATCATCTTGCCGAGGGCGTGGGTGGGCGTGCGGATCTGGAGGCCGGTGCGGAGCTGGGGGTCGGCGCCGATGGGGTTGAAGTAGCGCAGCGAGATGACGTTGAGGGTTCCGGCTGCGGCGACGTCGCGCAGGATCGTCTCGAACGTCGCCTTGGTGCGGGCGTACGGGCTGAGGGTTTCGAGGGGGGACTGCTCGTCGACGGAGAAGTCGGCGGGGTCGGCCCGGTAGATGGAGGCCGAGCTGCTGAAGAGGAGGTTGCGGCAGTTGTTGCGGACGAGGTGTTCGAGGAACGCGATGCCCTTGGCGACGTTCTCGCGGTAGTAGCCGAGGGGGTTGGCGACCGAGTCGGGGACGACGATCAGCGCGGCGCAGTCGACGGCGGTGCGGATGTCGGGGTGTTCGGTGAAGATCCGGTCGACCAGGGTCCCGTCGCTGATGTCGCCCTCGTAGAAGATGCGGCCGTCGGTGAACTCGCGGCGGCCGGTGGCGAGGTTGTCGAGGATGACGGGGGTGATGCCGTTGTCCGTGCAGGCGGAGGCGATGGTGCTGCCGATGAATCCGGCGCCCCCTGCGATGAGTACCTTCAAGATTCTTTCCTCGTTCGTCGGGTGCTGCTGGCATCGTGCCCCATGTTCAGCACCGCCGGGGGAAGGCCGCCCCGGGTCCGCACCCTACGACAGCGGCCCCGAGGGTGCGATGATCACGTCACCGGCTCTCAGCATCGCCGGGCGGCGGAAGGACGAAACCATGGCAACCACGGCAGACTCGTACACGGCCTCCGCTCGCATCCCCGAGACCACGGCGGGCGGCACGGTCATTCTGCTCAACGGTGCCTCCAGCTCGGGCAAGACGAGCATCGCCCGGGAGCTTCTCGACCTGCTGGACGGGACGTGGTTCCACTTCCCGGTCGATGCCTTCCACGCCATGCGGTGCGACCGCGAGATTCCGGACGAAGACCTCCAGGCCGAGATCGACCGTACCGCGAAGGGCTTTCACCGCGCCGTCGCCGGAATGGCTGCCGGCGGTAACAACCTCGTCGTCGACTATCCGCTGAGCCGCCGCTGGCGCCTGCTCGATCTCCTCGACCTGCTCGTCCCCGAAGACACGGTCCTGATCGGCGTCCGCTGCCCCCTGGCAGAGCTGGAACGCCGAGAGACCGCGCGCGGTGACCGACGGCCCGGGCTGGCCGCCATGCAGTACGGCGAGGTGCACTCCCACGAGTTGCACGACCTCGACATCGACACCAGCCTCAACACCCCGCAGGAATGCGCCCGCCGCATCCACGACTTCCTGCCGACCCGATCGAACCCCACCGTCTTCCGAACGCTCCGGAAGGCGCTGCGTCATTCGGGCTGACAGCTCAAGACGGGTCGCGGACGCCGAACGGAGAGAAGCGCGTAGCGGTCTGAGGCGCCCCGGCGCTGGACGCCATTCAGGTTGGCATGTGGTGCAGGTATCAGCCCCATACGGCCGTCGGACGCCGGAATCCGGGCAGCGCGTAGCGATTTGTCGCGCCCCCGGCCCCGGAGGACGAACCCGTTGTGCTCTGGCGAATGCAGCAACCCCAGATGAGCGGCGGACGCTGAGAGGAGAGAAGCGCGTAGCGATCCGGCGCGCAGGGCGGCCCTGAATGGCATTCGTGTCGGCCCTGATGCCCGGCAAGGCGGCCCCCGACCTCCCCGACGGGTCCCTGATCCGGCCGTATGTCCATGGATCCTCCGTCCCGTTCCTTTGGGGGTTTCCCGGCAGTCTTCGTTTTTCCGTGGCGGGACGGTCTGTCAAGGGTCGCCGTAGGCGATCGCGAAGCGACGCGACGAAGGAGCGCCCTTGACAGGGCGGCCCGACGCGGAAGGACGATGAGACTGGCGGGAAAGCCCCAACCCTCCCTGAGGCCGCCCGACTCAAGTCCCGCCCTTCCCCGGCCCGCCCCCACCCCTCGCGGGGGCGATGGCGGGCCCGGGCCTGGGGCCGTGTGGTCAGCGGCCCACCACCGGGTAGTGGTCCGAGAGGTTGGAGTACGTGTACGACGTGCCCCAGCTGGAGACCGTCCAGGGGGTCGACTCCTCCTTGACCACGTTGTTCTCCCAGCCCGACGGGCGGGCGTTGCCCTTGCGGTAGAGGACGTAGTCCAGGTCCTCGCGGGGGTCCGTGGGGTAGCGGTAGTTGGCGATCGAGTTGAGGGCCGTGTCGAAGGAGTACGGGTGGCCCGTGCGCGCGTCGGCGGGGGCCAGGTCGAGGTCCGTGAGCATCGAGGAGTACTCCGGGCTGCGGGAGTCGACGTTCATGTCGCCCGCCACGATGACCTGTTCGCCCGCCGGGATGTTCTTGGCGTCCAGGAAGGCGTCTATCGCCTTGAACTGGCGGCTGCGCATCTGCGCCGCCTCGCCCGTGCCGCAGCCGGAGTCGGTGGACTGGGCGTGCGTGCCGACGACGTGCACCTTGGTGCCGTTGACGTCCAGGACCACGTAGGCGAAGCCCTTGTTGGACCACCAGTCGGAGCCGCACGCGTCCTTGTAGACCACCTGCTCCTTGCGCAGGATCGGCCACTTGCTGAGGATCGTGACGCCGCCGTCCTCCGGTGTGGTGGCGGAGTAGGAGCCGCCCGTCGCGTCCCAGCCGCTCTTGCTGCGGCCCACGACCGGGGTCTGGTACGGGTACTGGGCGGCGGCGTTCGCCTTGAGGGCGTCCGAGGCGCTGTTGTCGAAGGCCTCCTGGAGGACGACGACGTCGCGGCCCTGGAAGAAGGAGGCCTTGGGGATCTCGGCGGCGCGGTGGGCCTGGCCCCAGTTCGGGTACAGGTTCGTGCTCATCAGGAACGTGTTGTACGTCAGGACGCTCAGCCGGGGCGCGGAGCCGCTCTCGGCCGCCGTGGCGGCGGGGGCGGAGGCGAGGGCGAGTGCGGCCGCGGCCGCACTCGCGGCGACGGCCGTGGCGGCGGCGCGGGCGCGGTGCGTGATCTGCTGCATGGAGGTCTCCATCAGTCCTGTGGAATCCCGGGGAATCCTGCGGGGGGAAGATCGACGCCGTCATCCAAGCAGCCGCGGTTACTTCGGGGTAACACCCGTGACAAGACTTTCTGTCCGGACCGCGACTTCTCGCGCTCGCATAATTGACCTCATGGAGCACACTGGCCACATAGCCCCCGAAAGCCCCACCAGGCGCCTCGATCCCGAGCCCCCGCCGCCGGGCGGGGTGCTGTGGACCACCGCCGGGGACATCCGCTCCCTGCTGACCCTGCCCGCCGCCTTCACGATGCAGGTCGCCCACCCGGCCGTCGGCGCCGGAGTCGACCGGTACTCGGTGTTCCGCACCGACCCCTGGGGGCGCGGCGAGCGTTCGCTGCGCTCGGTGATGCTGTGGGTCTACGGCGGGGACGAGGCCGCCGCCGAGGGCCGCCGGGTCCGCCGCCTGCACAAGGAGATCCAGGGCACCGACACCCGGGGCCGGCGCTACCACTCCCTCGACCCCGCCTGCTACGCCTGGGTGCACGCCACCGGCTTCCCCGTCGCCCGGTACGCCGGCCGCTACCTGTTCCGCCGCATCACCCCCGCCCAGGAGCGCCAGATGTACCGGGAGTGGCTGCAGGTCGGCCGGATCCTGGGGCTGCGCGACCGGGACATGCCGCGGACGGTCGAGGAGTTCTGGCCGTACTACCACCGGATGCTGGCCGAGGAGATCGAGCCGACCAAGGTCGCCCGGGAGCTGGTCTCCGCCGATGCCGACCTGCCCCGCCCCGAGCCCGCCTCCCCGTTCCTGCGGCTGCTGCTGAGGCTCACCTGGCCGCTCCTGCGCACCGGCTACCTTCGCTTCCGCGCCTTCGTCACCGTCGGCTACATGCCGCCCGAGGCCCGCGCCGCCATCGGCCTGGAGTGGACCCCGGCCCAGGAGCGGCGGCTGCGGCGGTTCAGCACCGCCGTACGGCTCCTCGTGCCGCTCCTGCCGGAACGGCTGCGCTACCTCCCGCAGGCCCGCGCCGCCCGCGCACGCCGGCGCGCCGGGACCCGCTGAGGGGTCCCGGCGCGCGGGGGGTGTGCGTACCGCCGTCGGTCAGTGCTCGTGGATGTTGTTGGTCGCGGCGATCTTCTTCCAGGACTTCGGCTCCGCCGCCGGCTTCGTCGGGGCCAGCGAGCGGGCGCCCGGCTTGGCGGCGGGGGCGCCGAAGGCCGGCTTGCCCGGGGTGTACAGCCAGGTGTCGAACAGCTGGGCGAGCGGCTTGTTCGAGACCTTCTCCGCGTACCGGACGAAGTCCCCGACCTTGGCGTTGCCGTACGCCCGCTCGGTCGGCCAGCCCTTGAGGATCTGGAAGAACTTCTCGTCGCCGACCTCGTTGCGCAGCGCCTGGATGGCGATCGCCCCCCGGTCGTAGACGGCCCCGTGGAACTGGTTCTCCGCGCCCGGGTCACCCGGCTTGACCTGCCAGAACGGGTCCTCGGCCGGGCGGGTGTCGTACGTCCACTGGGCGAGCTCCTGCGCGGTGCCCTCGCCCTCCTTCTCCGACCACAGCCACTGGGCGTAGCGCGCGAAGCCCTCGTTGACCCAGATGTCCTTCCAGTTGTCCACGGACACGCTGTCGCCGTACCACTGGTGCGCCAGCTCGTGCACGACGACCGAGACGTTCGCGCCGTTCGCGAACTGGCGCGGGCTGTAGAACGGCCGGGTCTGCGTCTCCAGCGCGAAGCCGGTGGGCACGTTCGGGACGTAGCCGCCCAGCGCGTTGAAGGGGTAGGGGCCGAAGACCGACTCCAGCCACTCCGCGACCTCGCCGGTCCGCTCCACGCTCGCCCGCGCCGAACCCGCGTTGTCGCCCAGGTCCTTGCTGTAGGCGTTGAGGATCGGCAGGCCGCTCGCCGTCTTGTCGGTGGTGATGTCGAACTTGCCGATGGCGAGGGTGGCCAGGTAGGTGGCCTGCGGCTTGTTGGAGCGCCAGTTGTAACGGGTCCAGCCGAGGCGGGAGGTCTGCGACTGGAGCACGCCGTTGCTGATGGCCTGGGTACCGTCCGGGACGTTGATCGAGACGTCGAACGTGGCCTTGTCGAGCGGGTGGTCGTTGCTCGGGAACCACCAGACCGCCGAGTCGGGCTCCTGCGCCGCGATCCCGCCGTCCGGGGTGCGCTGCCAGGCGGACCAGCCGTCGACCTTGAACTCCGAGGGCTTTCCGGCGTACTTGACGACCACGGTGGCCTGCTTGCCCTTGGCCAGCGGCTGCGCCGGGGTGACCTCCAGCTCGTGCGCGCCGGAGGTGGCGAACTTGGCCTTGGCCCCGTTGACGCGGATCTCGCTCACCTTCAGGCCGAAGTCCAGGTTGAACCGGGACAGGTCCTGCTTGGCGGTGGTCAGGAGGGTGGCCGTGCCCTCCAGCAGGTCGGTCTTCGGCTGGTACTGCAGGCGCAGGTCGTAGTGGGAGACGTCGTAGCCGCCGTTCCCGCTCTCCGGGTAGTAGCTGTCACCGATCCCGGGCGCACCCTGCACGGAGCTGGCCGCCGACGCCGGGATCACCAGCAGGAGGGAGGCGGCCAGGACGCTCGGGGCGATCACTTTGCGGTACACGAAGAGCTCCAAGGGGTAGGGGAGGCAGATCGGTTCGACGTCCGTCGTGGGTGGTCCGTCGTACGTCGTTCGACCGTATTCACCCGTGGCGACTCAGGTCATGTCCATGGCCCCTGCTGTCACACGATCGCCATTCGGCCGTCACGATCACGGCCGATCGCACCGCCCCGGCCCTGCGGCGCACGGCTCACGAGGCCCTCGGCGGCGTCCACCCGTCTCCGCGGGGCATGGCGCAGGTTGGCGCGAATGCGCCCGCCCGGGAGTGGGGGAGGCCCGGCAGGGCGGGGGGTGTGCGGCATACCGGCTAGTCGGTAGGGTGCCGTCATGACGATCGACGACCCCCACGCCGCACGCCGCTGCTGGCACGCCGCCATCAACCCCCTGCACGCCACGAGCTACTTCTCCCCGGAGATCTCCGAGGAGCTCGGCGCCCTCGGCGTCACCCACCGGGTGGCCGTCAACCTGGCCAGCCGCTCCGCGGCCATGGGCGCCGTGGGCCCCGGCACGGTCACCGCGACCTTCTACAACTACCGCCACGACCTCGTCACCCGGCACCTCCCCGCCGTCTGGGACACCACCACCCCCGAGCAGGTCCTCGCCGCCCGCCTGCGTGCCGTGGACCGCTCCCTGCGCCGCCTCCTCGGCCCGGAGAGGATCGCCTCGCCCGAGCTCGCCGAAGCCGCCGGCCTCGCGATGCGCGCCACCGAGGCCTGCACCCGGCACGGCCGCACCCTCTACGCCGCCCACGCCGACCTCCCCGTCCCCGAGGAGCCCCACCTGCGGCTGTGGCACGCGACCACCCTCCTGCGCGAGCACCGCGGGGACGGGCACCTCGCCGCCCTCCTCATCACCGGCCTCGACCCGCTGGAGGCCCTCGTCAGCCACACCGCCACCGGCCGCGGCATGACCGCGAAGTGGGTCAAGTCCATCCGCGGCTGGGAGCAGTCCGACCTCGACGCCGCCGCCGACCGGCTCCGCGCCCGCGGTGTCCTCGACGCCGCCGGGGAGCTCACCGAAGAGGGCCACGCCCTGCGCGAGCGGCTGGAGACCGAGACCGACCGCCTGGACGCCGCCCCGTACGAGCACCTCGGCGCCGCCGGCGTCGCCCGCCTCCACGAGCTCGGCGGGGCCGTCGTCCGGCAGCTCATCGGCGCGGGCGCCTTCCCGGCCGACCTCTTCGGCAAGGGCTGAGGAAGGGGCTGGGGAAGGGGCTGAGGAAAGGGCTGGGCAAAGGGCTGAGGGGCTCCCCGCCCCCGTCACCGGCACCTGCCACAATTGGCAGCCTTCCACGCACACGCACGAAGGCACGAAGGCAGGCGGGACCGCAGTGACGACGATGTCCATCGAAGGCAGGATCGCCGAGGAGCTCGGCGTACGGGAACGGCAGGTCAAGGCCGCCGTCGAGCTGCTCGACGGCGGCTCCACCGTGCCGTTCATCGCGCGCTACCGCAAGGAAGCGACCGAGATGCTCGACGACGCCCAGCTGCGCACCCTGGAGGAGCGGCTGCGCTACCTGCGCGAGCTGGAGGACCGCAGGGCCGCGGTCCTCGACTCCGTACGGGAGCAGGGCAAGCTCGACGCCGAGCTGGAGGCCCGGATCAAGGCGGCCGACACCAAGGCCCGGCTGGAGGACATCTACCTGCCCTTCAAGCCCAAGCGGCGCACCAAGGCCCAGATCGCCCGCGAGGCCGGGCTGGAGCCGCTCGCCGAGGGGCTGCTCGCCGACCCCTCCGTCGAACCGGCCGCCGCCGCGGCCGCGTTCGTGGACGCCGGCAAGGGGGTCGCCGACCCGGCGGCCGCCCTGGAGGGCGCCCGCGCCATCCTCACCGAGAAGTTCGCCGAGGACGCCGACCTGATCGGCGACCTCCGCGAGCGGATGTGGGGCCGCGGCCGGCTCGCCGCGAAGGTCCGTGAGGGCAAGGAGGAGGTGGGCGCCAAGTTCTCCGACTACTTCGACTTCGCCGAGCCCTTCACCGCCCTCCCCTCCCACCGCGTGCTCGCCATGCTGCGCGGCGAGAAGGAGGAGGTCCTCAGTCTGGACCTGGAGCCCGAGGAGCCGTCCGAAACCCCCGGCCCGTCCACCTACGAGGGCCTGATCGCCCGCCGCTTCGGTGTCGCCGACCGGGCCCGGCCCGGCGACAAGTGGCTGGCCGACACGGTCCGCTGGGCCTGGCGCACCAAGATCCAGGTGCACCTCGGCATCGACCTGCGGACCCGGCTGCGCGCCGCCGCCGAGGACGAGGCGGTACGGGTCTTCGCGGCCAACCTCCGCGACCTGCTGCTCGCCGCCCCCGCCGGCACCCGCGCCACCCTCGGTCTCGACCCGGGCTTCCGCACCGGCGTGAAGGTCGCCGTGGTCGACGCCACCGGCAAGGTCGTCGCCACGGACGTGATCCACCCGCACGTTCCCGCCAACAAGTGGGACCAGTCCCTCGCCACCCTCGCCCGCCTGGCGAAGGAGCACGGCGTCGAGCTGGTCGCCATCGGCAACGGCACGGCCTCCCGCGAGACCGACAAGCTCGCCGGGGACCTCATCACCCGCCACCCCGAGCTCGGGCTCACCAAGGTGATGGTCTCCGAGGCCGGCGCCTCCGTGTACTCGGCCTCCGCCTTCGCCTCGCAGGAACTGCCCGGCATGGACGTCTCCCTGCGCGGCGCCGTCTCCATCGCCCGCCGCCTCCAGGACCCGCTGGCCGAGCTCGTCAAGATCGACCCGAAGTCCATCGGCGTCGGCCAGTACCAGCACGACCTGTCCGAGGTGAAGCTCTCCCGCTCCCTCGACGCGGTCGTCGAGGACTGCGTCAACGGCGTCGGCGTCGACGTCAACACCGCCTCCGCGCCGCTGCTGTCGCGGGTCTCGGGCATCAGCGGCACCCTCGCCGAGAACATCGTGGCCCACCGCGACGCCAACGGCCCGTTCCGCAGCCGCAAGGGCCTCAAGGACGTGGCCCGCCTCGGCCCCAAGGCGTACGAGCAGTGCGCGGGCTTCCTGCGCATCCGCGGCGGCGACGACCCGCTCGACTCCTCCGCCGTCCACCCCGAGGCCTACCCGGTGGTGCGGGCCATGGGCAAGAAGTCGGGCGGCGAGGTGGCCGCGCTGATCGGCAACACCTCCGTCCTGCGCTCCCTGCGCCCCGACGAGTTCGTCACGGAGGCCTTCGGCCTGCCCACCGTCACCGACATCCTGCGCGAGCTGGAGAAGCCCGGCCGCGACCCGCGCCCGGCCTTCAAGACGGCCAGCTTCAAGGAGGGCGTGGAGAAGATCGGCGACCTGGCCGCCGGGATGGTCCTGGAGGGCGTCGTCACCAACGTGGCCGCCTTCGGCGCCTTCATCGACATCGGCGTCCACCAGGACGGCCTGGCCCACGTCTCCGCCCTGTCGAACACCTTCGTCAAGGACCCGCGGGACGTCGTCAAGCCCGGCGACATCGTCAAGGTCAAGGTCCTGGACGTGGACATCCCGCGCAAGCGGATCTCCCTCACCCTGCGGCTGGAGGACGAGGCCGGCGCGGAGCGCGGAGCCGGTGCGCCCGGCCGGCGCGACGAGCGCCGCGGCGGCGGCCGTCCCCCGCAGCAGCGCGGCCAGGGCCAGGGAAGCCAGAGCCGGGGCGAGGGCCAGGGCCAGGGCGGCCGGGGCCAGGGTGGTCAGAGCAGGGGCGAGGGCCAGGGGCGCGGCCAGGGCCAGCGCGGCGGCGGTCAGCGCCAGGGCGGCCAGGGCGGTGGCGGAGGCCAGCGTTCCGGCGCCCCGGCCCCCGCCAACAGCGCGATGGCCGACGCCCTGCGCCGGGCCGGTCTCACCGGCGGCCAGGAGGACCGCCGCAAGCGGTAGCGGTACGGCGGGCGCGGGTCGGCAGACCTGGCCGGATAAGGCCCCCGGGAGCGGGCCGTCCTTGCCAACTCCCGCAGGTGATCTGTAGGCATGGTGGAACGCCCGTTCGTCTCGCGCGGACGGGCGTTCCGCGTTTCCCCTCAGGGACCGCACTCCCGAGGCCGCCTCAAGGCACAGGACGTCATGCCGAAGCCCACTCACGCCTACCGACGCTGCCCGAGAAAGGGTCCGAAGAGGGAACACATGCCCTACCGGAATCTCAGCCTGCGCAGACGCTGCGAGATGATTCTCGGTCACATGGATCTGACGCACCCGTTCTCCCTGGACACCCTGTGCGCCCGCATAGCCGACCGGAGAGGCCGTCCGATCCGGCTCCACCCGCTGCCCCGCGAGGCCGCCGAATCCGGCGTCTGCGGCCTGTGGGTGGGCACCGAGACCGTGGACTACGTCTTCTACGAGGCCCACACCACCGCCCTGCACCGCGAGCACATCGTGCTCCACGAGCTGGGGCACATCCTCTTCGGCCACCACTCCCTGGAGGGCGAGGAGATCGACGGCCAGGCCCCCGTGGTCCTCGGCCGCACCAACTACACCACCCGCCAGGAGCAGGAGGCGGAGATGCTCGCGAGCATGATCCGCATCCACACCTCGGGCAGCGGCCACCCCCGGCCCGCCCCCGGCCCGCGCGGCGCCCTCGCCCGGCTGGAGTCCGCCATGGGTTACGAGCGGGGTCACCGCGATGGCAGCTGACCTCGCCGCCTTCGGCGACAGCCTGGCGGTCCCCAGCGTGGTGTGCCTGTGGGCCGCCGTCCTGCTGCGCGCCCCCGGCGCCCTGCGCTCCCCGCAGCAGCGCGGGCTCTGGCTCGCCGTCGCCACCGCGGCCGCCGCCATGACCCTGAACCTGCCCGACGTCGTCACGTACGCCATGACCCGCGGCGCCGCGTACGCCCACACCATCGGCCTCGTCCGCAACCTCGTCGGCGTCCTGTCGGCCGGCGCCGTGCTCTACTTCGTGGCCGCCGCCACCCGCGGCCGACGGCTCCCGCTCGCCTCCTGGGTGGGCACCCTGGTCTGGCTGGGCACGCTCGTCGCCCTGGACGCCGCCGCACCGGCCCACGGCACGCACACCATCCCGAACTCCGGCGCCCCCGTGCCCTCCCTGCCGTACTGGCTCGTGCTGATCTCCGCCCACCTGATCGCCAACACCATCTGCGTGTACGTGTGCTGGCGCTACAGCCTGCGCACCGAGAGCCGCGGACTGGCCGCCGGGCTGCGGCTGTTCGGCCTGGGCACCGGACTGGCCTGGCTGTTCTGGTTCGCGTACCTGCTCAAGGCCCTGTTCGCCAGCACCTGGGCGATGCCCGTCCTGCCGCTGCTGATGAACCTGCACGGACTGCTGCGCGCCGCCGCGATCCTCGTCCCCACCCTCTTCACCCTCCGCCACGCCCTCGCCGACACCGCCACCGCGTGGCGGCTGTGGCCGCTGTGGCGGGACCTGGTCCAGGCCGTCCCGCACGTGGTCCTCTCCCGGCCCCGCGCCGGCCGCGTGCTGGAACTGCTCTGGCCGCCCGTGCCGCGCAACATGCTCGTCTACCGCAAGGTCATCGAGACCCGCGACGCGATCCTGATCCTGGGGGAGTACGTGGCCCCCGGCGTGCCCGAGCTGGCGCGCGGCCACGTCGCCGGCAGCCGGATCCCCGAGCAGCGGCACACGGCGGCCGCGCTGGCCTGCGTACTGAAGGAGGCCCGGCGGGCCAAGCTCGCCGGACTCCCCGGACAGCCGGCGCAGGCCTCCGCCCTGGAGCTCCCGGCCGCGATGCAGACCACCGCCGAGGGCGGCGGCCTGGGGGACGAGGCCCGCTTCCTGGTGGACGTCGCCCAGGCCTACGCCTCACCCGAGACCTCCGCCTTCGCACCGGGACCGGCCGCCGCGTGAACCGCGTGCACCACGGAGACCACCGGCCGCCCGTCCGCAACACCGAGGAAGTGAAACCCCTTTGACCACCACCGTTCTGATCACCGGGGCCAGTTCCGGCCTCGGCGCCGCCTTCGCCCGCGGCTTCGCCGCCAAGGGCTGCGCCCTGGTCCTCGTCGCCCGGGACAAGGCCCGCCTGGAGGCCGTGGCCGCCGAACTCTTCCGGGACTTCGGGACCGTCAGCGAGGTGCTGCCCGCCGACCTCCTCGACCCCGACGGCTGCGCGGCCGTCGCCGGCCGGCTCGCCGACACCACGCGTCCCGTCGACGTCCTGGTCAACAACGCCGGGTTCGGCCTGCCCGCGCCCTACCCGTACAACCCCGTCGAGGACGAGGAGCGGATGCTCGACCTCCTGGTGAAGGTCCCCCTGCGGCTTACCCACGCCCTGCTGCCGGGGCTCAGGGAACGCCGCCGGGGCGCCGTGCTCAACGTCTCCTCCGTCGCCGGACTGCTGCCGACCGGCACCTACGGCGCGGCGAAGGCCTGGCTCACCGCGTTCAGCGAGTCCCTCCGGGTCGACATGGCCCCGTACGGGGTCCGGGTGCTGGCGGTGGTGCCGGGCTTCACCCGTACCGAGTTCCAGCAGCGCGCCGGGTCGGACGTCAGCTCCCTGCGCGACTCCGTGTGGCTGGAGCCGGAGGCGGTGGTGGCCAAGGCCCTGCGCGACCTCGCTCTGCGCCGCCCCGTCAGCATCACCGGCCGCCGGTACCAGGCGTACGCCCTCGCGGTCCGCCACCTCCCGCGGACCTTCGTGGCCGGCCGGATGGCCCGCGCGCGCAGGGCCCCCGCGGACCGGACGGGCTGAGCCTGCGGGTTTGCCGGGCCGCCGCCGGGGAAGCCGCCGGACCGGGGGACGGAGGAGGTTGCGTGATGGACGACCAAGGCGGCGCGGGCGGCGTCCCGCTCCACGACGAAGACGACGCACAGCGGCGGCGCAGGCCGCACACCGAGCGGGCCGCGGCGGGCCGGGAACCCCGGCCGGCACCGGATCCCGGCCCCGTCCGGCGCGAGGACACCGACGAGGCCAGCCGCCTCGACCGGCCCACGGCCCCGGAGCCGTCCCGCAGACACCGGGAGCACGGAGGCCACGACTAGCGTGGGTGTCCGGTGCGGGCGGCCGCGAACCCGGCCGCGCGCCCGGCGCACGGGCTCAGAGCTCGGTGACCTTGCCGTCCGCGACCTCCAGGCGGCGGGTCACGTGCACCGCGTCCAGCATGCGGCGGTCGTGCGTCACCAGCAGCAGGGTGCCCTCGTAGGCCTCCAGCGCCGACTCCAGCTGCTCGATCGCCGGCAGGTCCAGGTGGTTCGTCGGCTCGTCCAGGACCAGCAGGTTCACCCCGCGCCCCTGGAGCAGCGCCAGCGCCGCCCGGGTGCGCTCGCCCGGGGACAGGGTCGCAGCCGGGCGCAGCACGTGCGCCGCCTTCAGGCCGAACTTGGCCAGCAGCGTCCGCACCTCCGCCGGCTCGGTGTCCGGGACGGCCGCGCAGAAGGCCTCCAGCAGCGACTCCTCGCCGAGGAACAGCCCGCGCGCCTGGTCGACCTCGCCGACCAGGACCCCCGAGCCGAGCACGGCCGAACCGGAGTCCGGGGCCAGCCGGCCCAGCAGGACCGCGAGGAGGGTGGACTTGCCGGCGCCGTTGGCACCGGTGATCGCCACCCGGTCCGCCCAGTCGATCTGCAGGCTGGCCGGGCCGAAGGCGAAGCCCCCGCGCTTGACGGCCGCCTCGCGCAGGGTGGCGACGACCGAGCCGGAGCGGGGGGCCGCCGCGATCTCCATGCGCAGCTCCCACTCCTTGCGTGGCTCCTCGACCACTTCCAGCCGCTCGATCGCCCGCTGCGTTTGGCGGGCCTTCGCGGCCTGCTTCTCGCTGGACTCCCCGCGCAGCGCCCGACCGATCTTGTCGTTGTCGGAGGACTTGCGGCGGGCGTTGCGCACGCCCTTGTCCATCCAGTTGCGCTGCATCTGGGCGCGGCCCTCGAGGGCGGCCTTCTTGTCCGCGTACTCCTCGAACTCCTCGCGGGCGTGGCTGCGGGACCGCGCGCGCTCCTCCAGGTACGACTCGTAGCCGCCGCCGTAGAGATTGATCTGCTGCTGCGCGAGGTCGAGCTCGAGGACCTTGGTGACGGTCCGCGTCAGGAACTCGCGGTCGTGGCTGATGACGACCGTGCCCGCGCGCAGTCCCGTCACGAACCGCTCCAGCCGCTCCAGACCGGCCAGGTCCAGGTCGTTGGTGGGCTCGTCGAGGAGGAACACGTCGTAGCGGGAGAGCAGCAGCGACGCGAGGCCGGCGCGGGCGGCCTGCCCGCCGGACAGGGCCGTCATCGGCAGGTCCAGGCTCACCGCCAGGCCCAGCTCGTCCGCGGTCTCCTGGGCCCGCTCGTCCAGGTCGGCGCCGCCGAGGTTCAGCCAGCGGTCCAGGGTCTCCGCATACGCGTCGTCGGCGCCCGGGGTGCCGTCCACCAGCCCCTGCGTGGCCTCGTCCAGCGCCGCCTGCGCGGCCGCGACCCCGGTCCGGCGGGCCAGGAACTCCCGTACGGTCTCGCCCTCCCGCCGCTCCGGCTCCTGCGGGAGGTGGCCGACGGCCGCACCGGGCGGGGAGAGCCGCAGCTCACCGGTCTCGGGGGTGTCCAGCCCGGCGAGCAGCCGCAGCAGGGTCGACTTCCCGGCGCCGTTGACGCCGACGAGGCCGATGACGTCGCCGGGCGCGACGACGAGGTCGAGGCCGGCGAAGAGCGTGCGCTCGCCGTGCGCGGCGGTGAGGTTCTTGGCGACGAGGGTTGCAGTCATGATGCCCCGATCCTATCGGCGCGCCGCCGGACCGCGGTCTACCCGCCGGTCAGCCGCAGCCCGGCCCACAGGGCGGCCACCGCCGCCGCGAGGGCCGCCGGGGTGGTGAGCAGCCCCAGGCGGGTGAAGTCGCCGAGCCGGACGTCCTCGCCGTGCGCGTGCAGCATCCGCCGCCACAGCAGGGTGGCCAGCGAGCCCGCGTAGGTGAGGTTGGGGCCGATGTTCACCCCGATCAGCACGGCCAGCACCACACCCGGGCCGCCCGGCGCGGCGAGCGGCAGCAGCGCGAGGACCGCCGGGAGGTTGTTGATCAGGTTGGCGAGCACGGCGGCCACCCCCGCCACGGCCAGCAGCGCGGGCAGCGCGTCCCCGTCGGGCAGCAGCCACTCCAGGCCGTCGCCGAGCCCGTGGTCCACCACGGCCCGTACGACCACGCCCAGCGCGAGCACGAACAGGCAGAACGCGGGCGCGGTGGAGGCGACCAGCCGCCGCGGGGTGGTCTCGCGGCGCCACAGGGCCCGCACGCCCAGCGCCACCGCACCGGCCAGCGCCGCCCAGGCCGGGCTCGCCCCGGCCAGCGAGGCCACCGCGAAGCCCGCCAGCGTCAGTGCCAGCACGGCCGTCGCGAACCGGGGCAGCGGCGCGGGCTCCGCGGCCCCGGGCACGTGCTCGGGCGGGGCCGCCAGGTCGGCCCGGAAGTACCGGCGGAACACCGCGTACTCCACCGCGACGGCCACCGCCCAGGGCAGGGCCATCAGCGCCGCGAACCGGGTGAAGGACAGCCCGCTCGCGGCGAAGGCCAGCAGGTTCGTCAGATTGGAGACGGGCAGCAGCAGCGAGGCCGAGTTCGCCAGGTGCGCGGTGGCGAACACGTGCGGGCGCGGCCGGGCGCCCAGCCGGGCGGACGTGGCCAGCACCACCGGGGTCAGCAGCACCACCGTGGCGTCCAGGCTCAGTACGGCCGTCACCGCCGAGGCCGCCAGGAACACCCCGCCCAGCAGCCCGGCCGCCCCCCGCCCGGCCGCCCGCCGGGCCACCGCGGCCCCCGCCGCCCGGAACAGCCCCTCGTCCGCGCACAGCTGGGCGAGGGCCAGGATCACCGCCAGGAACCCGACCACCGGCAGCAGCCCGCGCAGCTGCTCCCAGGCGTCGGCCGGGGACACCACCCCGAGCGCGACGAGCAGCCCGGCCGCCGGCACGGCGGCCGCCGCCTCGGGCAGTCCCCGCGGGCGCAGCACGGCGAAGGCGAGCACGAGCAGCAGCAGGGCGCAGGACAGCGATTCGGCGAGGACGGTGTTCAGGGCGGCACTCCGGACAGGGCGGGAAGGACCGGCCAAGGATCGCACGGACGCCGTGTCCGGCGTCCGGTGTCCGGATAGGTGGGGCGCCCGTCATTGCGGCCACCGGAGCCGGGGTCACACCATGGGGCCATGCCACAGCGAGACGTGCTCGTCGTCCTCTACGACGGGGTCCAGAGCCTGGACGTGACCGGCCCCGTCGAGGTCTTCGACGGAGCCGGCCGCGCCCGCCCGGGCGACGGCGGGTACGCGGTCCGGACGGTCTCCCCCGGGGGCGGTCCGGTCCGCACCGGCAGCGGGCTGACCCTGGTCCCCGACGGGGACATGGAAGGCGCCCGCCCCGGCCCGGACACCACCCTGCTGGTGCCCGGCGGCCGCCACACGGGGGACTTCGACCCGCGGATCACCGACTGGCTGCGGGCCCGCGGGGGCCGGGCGGGACGGCTGGTGTCCGTCTGCACGGGCGGCCTGCTGCTGGCCGAGGCCGGACTGCTGGACGGGAGGCGGGCGGCCACCCACTGGTCGGTGTGCGAGCGGATGGCACGGGACTACCCCCGGGTGACGGTGGAACCGGACCCCATCTACGTCCGGGACGGCCACGTGGCCACCTCGGCCGGGGTCACCGCCGGGATCGACCTGGCGCTGGCGCTGGTGGAGGAGGACCTCGGGCAGGACGTGGCCCTGCTGATCGCCCGGCACCTGGTGGTGTTCCTGCGCCGGCCCGGCAACCAGGCGCAGTTCAGCGCCCAGCTGGCGGCGCAGACCGCGCGGCGGGAGCCGCTGCGGGAGGTGCAGCACTGGATCAGCCGGCACCCGGGCGGCGACCTGAGGGTGGAGGCCCTCGCGGCCCGTGCGGCGCTGTCCCCGAGGCACTTCGCGCGGGCCTTCCAGGCCGAGACGGGGGTGACGCCGGGGCGGTACGTCGAGCGGGTGCGGGTGGAACACGCGCGGCGGATGCTGGAGGAGTCGGGGGAGGGGGTGGCGCGCATCTCCCGCGCGTGCGGCTACGGCACCCCGGAGGCCTTGCGCCGCGCCTTCGTCCGCACCCTCGGCCAGTCCCCGACCGAATACCGCCGCCGCTTCGGCCCCCTGGGGGCTCCGCCCCCAGGG
>NZ_JBHVUQ010000134.1:0-21235 GCF_042884105.1 Streptomyces sp. NPDC058157 | reverse complement strand
GTCCGGCACGGGCTTCGCGTGGCCGGCCGTCCTCCTCACGGGCGCCGGCGTCGCCGCGTCGGCCTGGTACCGCCTCCGTCGCCGCCGGCCGGCCGCAGCGGGGGGAGCAGGCGCGGTGGTGCCCCCCGAGCGGTGAGGACGGCAGCGGGCGGCTCCTGACGAGTCCGGCTAGTCGGCGGCGGTCAGAGGAAGGTGCCCGGGCCGAAGAGGAGCCGGCCGGGGGCGGACGCGTCGTCACCGGCCCAGAACTCGTACCAGTTGGCGCGGAACTCCTCCCGGCTGATGCGGCCGTCGCCGTCGAGGTCGAGCCGGCCGAAGGCGGTGTCGGTGTCCGTGCTCCGGCCGCTGAACGCCTCGATCATCCGCTTGTACTCGGCCCGGTCGACCGCGTCGTCGCCGTCGGCGTCCACGACGTCGAACATCGCCTCGGCGGTGCCGTGCACGGCTTCGGGCATGTCCGGCAGGACGTCGACCACGTTCAGGACGTCGTCGAGCGACACCCGGTCCGCCCCGCCGGCGGCCTCGGACAGGGTCCGCCACCACCCCGTCATCGTCTCCCGCACCACCCGGTCGTCGCCCCCTCGCCGCCGCCCGCGTTTCACCCGCAAAAGTAGGGTCGTGCATACTTTTGCGGGCGAGGTACGGCGTTCCGGCTGGGCCGCACTGACCAGGGGAAATCCAGACGTGGACACCGGTACACCGGCGACCGGCGCCTTCGGCGCGCTGCTGCACGGCCTGCGGACGCGGGCGGGGCTGAGCCAGGAGGAGCTCGCGCACGCGGCGGGAGTGAGCGTGCGCGCCCTCTCGTACATGGAACGCGGACGCTCCCGGGGGCCGCAGCGCCGCACCGTGCAGGCACTGGCCGAAGCCCTCGGCCTGGACCCGGAAGGCGCCCGCGAGCTGGAGCACACCGCGAGCCTGGGCCGCCCGCGCCGGGCCCGCACCACGGAGGTCGCGCCCGCCGCCACAGGACCGGACCCGGCCGCGCGGACCGCCACGCCCGATCTGCTGCCGCGCGCGCCGCGCGGCTTCCACGGGCGGGCGGCCGAGCTCGCCGCCCTGTCCCGGGCCGCCGCGGGCGAGGCGCCGGTCTGCCTGGTGGTCGGGCCCGCCGGGGTCGGGAAGACGGCCCTCGTACTGCACTGGGCCCACCAGGGCCGTGCCGGATTCCCCGAAGGCACGCTCTACGCCGACCTGCGCGGGTTCGGTGACACCGGCGAGCCCGCCCTGATCGAGGTGCTGCGCGAGTTCCTCTCCGCGCTCGGCGTGCCGCAGGAGGGGATGCCGGAGTCCGCGAACGGCGCGGCCGCCCTGTTCCGCCTCCTCGCCGCGGAGCGCCGCCTCCTCGTCGTACTCGACAACGCGCGGGACTCCGAGCAGGTCAGGCCGCTCCTGCCGGGAGGTCGCCGCTGCGTCACCGTCGTCACCAGCCGGCACCGGCTGCCGGGGCTGATCGTCACCGACAGCGCCACGCCCGTCGCCGTGGACGTGCTCGGCCCGGACGACGGCACGATGCTCCTCGCCCGGGTACTCGGAGCGGACCGCGTTCGCGCGGAGCCGGCGGCCGCGCGGCGGCTGGCCGGGCTGTGCGGCGGGCTGCCCCTCGCGCTGCGGGTGGCGGCCGCCCGGCTGGCCCAGCGGCCCGACCGGTCGCTGGAGGAGATGGCCGCCGAACTGTCCGACGAGACGCGCCGGCTGGCCCTGCTCGACGTCGAGGACACCGGCGTGCGGGCGGCCCTGCGCGTGACGCTGCAACAGCTCCCGGAGGAGGTCTCCGGCCTGTTCGCCCGCCTCGGCCGCCACCCGGGTACGCACGTCGACCGGTACGCGGCGGCCGCCCTGGCGGACACCGGCCCGGCGGCCGCCGAGGCCTGCCTGGAGCGGCTGGCCGTCGCGCACCTCGTCACGGAGACGGCGTCCGGCCGGTGGACGATGCACGATCTCGTACGGCTCTACGCCCGGAGCCTGGACGCCGGTCCGGCCGCGCTGACGCGCGTGCTCGACCACTACGTGGCCACGGCCCTCGCGGCGGTGGCGGCGGCCGAGCCCGGCAACGAGGACTGCTTCCCGCTCCCGGCGGACTTCCTGGCGCCCGCCGCCGTACGGGAGTTCGGCGACCGCGCCGCCGCCGTGGCCTGGTACGCGGCCGAGCGGGACGAACTCACCCGGGCGGCGGCCGCCGCGCACGCCGCCGCACTGCACGACCGCACGTGGCGGATCGTCCTCACGCTCTGGCCGTTGATGGTGTGGCGGGTCCGCGACGGCTGGGTGCCGCTGCTGGAGACGGGGCTGGCGGCGGCACGCGCCGACGCCGACGCGTACGGCGAGGCGCGCGTGCTGAACGTGCTGGGCTGGGTCCTGACCGAGGAAGGCCGCCTCCCGGAGGCGCTCACCCACCTGCGGGCCGCCTCCGCACTCGCCTCCCGGTCCGGCGACGCGGTGGCCGAGGCGAACGCCCTGCTCGTCCTGGCCCTGGCGCAGGCGGCCCTCGGAGGGCTGGACGAGGCCGCGGCGGGGTGCGAGCGGGCGGTCGGGCTGGCGCGCGGGGCGGGTGACCGGACCATCGAGAGGCTGGCCCTGCAGCACCTCGCCCGGCACCGGGCCGACGCGGGGAGGTGGCGCGAGGCCCTGGACACGGCCGACGACGCCCTGGCCTTCGACGGCGGCGCACCCGGCACGGCCGACGTGCCCCGGATCCTGCTCCTCATCGTGCGGGGAGAGGCGCTGCTGGGGCTCGGCGACGAGGCCGGGGGCATCGGACAGCTCGAACTGGCGGCCCGGGAGGCGGAGTCGTCCGGCAACGAGGACGCCGCGGTACGGGCGCTCGGCGCCCTCCTGAAGGCCGCGCCGAGCCCGGAACTCCAGGCCCGCCACGACGCGGCGCTCACCCGCCTCACCACCCGGGCCTGACGGTCAGGCGGACGGGTCGCCCAGCAGCGTGAGGATGTCGTCGACGGTGCGTTCGAAGAGGGGGCCGGGGTCGGTGAGGGCGAAGTCGAGGTGGCCGAAGACCTCCACCGCCACCGCCCCGTACAGGCGGGCCCAGCACGCGACGAAGACGTAGATCACCTCGAGCGGCACCGGCGCGCCGGCGAGGTGCTCGCGCACCTCCTCCAGCTGCTCCGCCCAGGCCGGGTCCAGGTCCGTCGGCACGTGGACGCCCCCGCGGCGCCACATCTGCACCATGAGATCCAGCAGGACGCCTCCGAAGCGCCAGCTGGAGTCGTGCGCGGCGTCCTCGGGGGCCGTGCCGGCGTCCGCCACGGGCTTGGCGAACAGCAGGGTGAACTCCTGGGGGTGGGCCAGGGCCCATCGCCGCAGCTCCCGGCACACCTCCCGCAGCCGCCCGCCCGGCCCGTCCGTCGGCCGCCGCTCGCGTGCGGTCTCCAGGGCCGCGGCGAGCTCCTCGTAGAGGTGTGAGACCAGGGCCTGGACCAGCTCGCGGTGGCCCGCGTAGTAGCGGTAGAGGCCCGGCGCGGTCAGGCCCATCTCCCGGGCGACCGCGCGGACCGTCACCGCGGCGGGCCCCTCCTCCACCAGCAGCCGGCGGGCGATGCGCATCGCGTCGGCCAGTGCCTCCTCGCGCACGCGGTGGCGGCGCCGTGCCGCCGGGGCTGCGGTTCCGGACGAGTCCCTCATCTGGGCCGGTCCGCCTTCCACTTGACAAAGTTAACGGGTATCACTTTAGCTTGCCGCAAGAGTTAACGGTGTAAACAATTGGCTTCGGGGGACTCATGACCTACGGCATCGTGCTGACCTACACGCTCACGCCGCGCTGGCTGGCGCTGCCGCGCGAGGAACGCAACCGCATGCGCGCCACGCACATCGAGCCGGTCTTCGCCCGGTACGCGGACCGGGTCACGGCCCGGTTCTTCGACGCCGAGGCGTTCAGCGGCCGCTTCTCGGACTTCGCGGTCCTGGAGACCGAGGACCTGGGCGCCTACTACTTCCTCGTCGAGGCCCTGCGCGACACGCCGCTCATCAGCGAGGGCCTCCTCGTCCTCGGCGAGGTCATCCTCGGCGTCCGCGACGGCTTCCAGACCTACGAACACCACCTCGCCCCCGCCACGTAGTGGCTCACTGCTCGGTGACGCTCGCGCTGACGATCACACCGCCGGAGACGGTGTAGGTCCCCCCGTAGGTCTTCAGCGTGCCGTCCGTCTGGAGGGCGCGGATCAGGACCCGGACCCGGCCGCCGCCCTCGGTGCCCGCCGAGGCCAGGGAGAGGGCCGCCGTGGAGTCGTAGCCGGACACCCAGTTCCCGAACGTGGTGTGGGCGATGTACTTGCCGCCGAGCTCCCAGGCCGCGTCGAAGTCGCGGTTCGCGAGGTCCCGGTAGTACTCCTCCACCACCTCCGCGGGATCGTCCGCGGCCGGCGGCGGCGGGGTGGGCTCCGGGGCCGGGTGGGTCGCGGGAGGAGGGGTGGGGGACGGCGGCTGCGGGGTGGAGGTCTCGGTGGCGGCCGGCGGGACGGGGGGCTGCGTGCCGGGGGACCAGGCCGGTGACTGCGACGGCGGGCCCGCCGCCTGTCCGCCGTGACCCGGATCGGGAGCCCTGGCCAGGAGCACGGCCGTGCTGCCCCCGCCGGCCACCACGAGGACCGCGACGAGCCACGGGAGCCACCGCGGGAAGACGGTGGCCCCCACGCGGACGTAGTCCGGCCCGGTGGGCCGGGAGGGAGGCGTGGTCATCTCCTTGCCGCCCCCTCCCTCACAGGCCTCGTACCGCCTCTTCGATCGGACGCGCCAGTGAGGCGAGGGCGGAGAACCCCGCCACCGCGCTCACGAGCGTCCGGGCGAGCATCCGCAGCTTGCCCGTGCGCCGGTTCTCCGACGTCAGTTCCTCACGCGCGTCCTCCGCGACCTCGATGAGGTCGGCGCGGTCGGGGTGGTCGGAACGGCCGAGCTCCTCGATGAGGCGGGAGACCAGTTCCCGGATCTCCTCGGGCGACTGCTGCCGCCCGTCCCCCGCCCGCGCCGAACCGCCGGTGTGCACCACCGCCCGCGCGTCCCGGCCGCTGGCCACGGCGGAGGACACGACGTGCGAGCCGCCCGTGGCGTTGATCCCGTTGTTGCTGCTCCCCATGTCTTCCGTCGCCCCTCACCTTGGTCAGTCGAGCTTCACGCGCGGCAGTTTCCTGAGGACCTTCGCCGACGCCTTGGCGTTCTCCCCGGAGGCGACCGGACTGGCCTGGACGCTCGCTCCGTGGCTCGCGATGATCCCGTGGTTGATGATCAGTTCCTGTCGTTGCACCAGCTCGTCCGTCCGGATCCCGTGGTCCTCCGCGAATTCGACGAGCGCGTCCAGCACCCTCTTCTCGATCGCCTTGAGGACCATGGTGCTGTCCGCTTCCTGGAAGTAGCGCTGGTGGCTCCCGTCGGCGACGTCGCCGCGCACGGACTTCCGGGCCCCGTAGTCGAAGCGGCGCAGCTGCGTGATCAGCTTGTCCTGCCCCCGGACCCGGAAGTACATCCAGAAGTCGGGGGCGAATCCCGCGATGGCGCGCCAGGGCGCGGCCAGGAGCTCGAACACCGTGGGGAGCACGGTGTCCAGGGCGAGCAGGACCACGTCCCGCACGGGCGCGACGGGCATCAGGGTGTCGACGACCCGGTAGGCGTCCTTCAGCGGGAAGAGCACGGTGGGGGCCGCCTCGACGACGAGACTGGAGTCCGAGCGCACGAACCGCACGAAGAGGGAGGTCACCAGCTCGCCTCCCCAGCCCGTGGAGTGCACGCCGAGGTAGGGCCTGACCTTCTCCTCGGGCGCCCGCTTCAGCGCGTCCAGGGCCTCGGCCGAGACGGCGGTCACGGGCCGGCCCAGCGGATCCGGCAGGAAGCGCCGGTCCTCCCGGACGGCCCACCCCTCGACGAAGACCCGTTCCTCGATCTCCAGACAGGGCAGGCCCAGCGTGGCGAGCCGGGCCGCGACGTGCGCGTACAGGTCCACCACATCGAACTCCCGGGGCTCGGCGCCCAGTCGGCCCGCCGCGGTGACGTCGAAGGCGAGCGACCACGATTCGCGCGGCGAACCGTACCCGGTGAACGGCGAATACCCGCTGTAGGTGGTGACGTTCCCGGCGGCGTACGCGTCGATCTGCCGCAGGCGGGCGGCGACGCTCGCGTTGACCGGCGCCGGAGCGGCCGCGGGGTCGAAGGCGTCCGGACGCAGACTCCGCAGCGCCGCGCCGTACTTGGTGGAGCACTCGAACCAGAACACCGTCAGCCAGGAGAGGAAGAACACCACCAGGAAGAGCGCGACGTTCCCCACCGCCAGCAGGAAGACGAGGGCGAACAGGAGGAGGACGGCCAGGAGGATGTCCCGGCTGTGCCTGCGGGCGTTGGCGATGTACGCGTGCCGCAGCACCACCGGGACGTCGCACGCCGGGGCCGCCGCCACGGCCAGGTGCGGCTCCGCGGCCACGTCCTTGACGAGCGACCTCGCATACTCGCGGTCCAGGTACACGGCCGCGCACAGGTACCTGGTCACCTCCCGGCTGCCGCCCCACTCCGGTACCGCCCCGTGGCGTGCGGGCACCGAACCCGTCATGCGTTCCCCCGATTTCAAGCCATTCGGTCCACCCGGCGCCGCGAACCCTTGCCAACGATGCACCCCGGCACTGCAATGCTGATGAAATTCCGATGACGTGGCTGAAGGGGCGCTCGTGGAAGGGGAGTTACCGCAGCGGATCAGGATCGAGCTGCTCGGACCGGTACGGGCCTGGCGGGGCACGACGCCGCTGGCGCTGGGACCCCTGCGGCGCCAGGCCGTGCTGGCCGCCATGGCGCTGCGGCCGGGCACCACCCTGAGCCACGAGGAGCTGCTCGACCGGGTGTGGGGCCCCGCGCCGCCGGGCTCCGGCCACCGGGTCCTGCCGACCTACGTCTACGCGCTGCGCAAGGAGCTCGACCCCGGGGGCACCGCGTACGAGGAGTCGGTGATCCGCAGCAGCCAGGGCCGGTACGGCATGGCCGCCGACGCGGTCCGCCTCGACGTGGCCGAGCTGGCCGAGGGGGCGGCGCAGGCGCAGCGCGTGAAGGCGTCCGGCGACGTGGCCGGCGCGGTGACCCGGCTCACCGACGCCCTGGCCCTGTTCCGCGGGGAGCCCCTGGCCGGGCTGCCGGGCCCGTACGCGCGGGCCGAGCGGCAGCGGCTGTCGCGGCGGCGGAGCGCGCTCCGCGCGGAGCGCTTCGCCTGCCTCCTGCTGCTCGGGCGGGCCCGCGAGGCCCTCGACGGTCTGGCCGCGCTGTCCGCCGCGGAACCGTACGACGAGTCGCTCCTGGCCCTGCACATGCGCGCCCTGTACGCCGAACAGCGCCAGGCGGAGGCCCTGAACGCCTATCAGGCCATGCGGGGGCGGCTGCGCGACGAGCTCGGGGTCAGCCCCGGCGACGCGCTGGTCGGGGTGTACGAAGCGGTGCTGCGCCGCGACGACGACCTGCTCCTCGGACCGGCGGTGGCCCGCCACACCACCCCACCCGCCACGGCAGCGGGCGCCACCTCCCGGCCCGCCACGGCAGCGGGCGCCACCTCCCGGCCCGCCGGCGCCCCGCCCGCCACCTCCCCGTCCGCCGCCGCCACCGCGGGTCCCGTGCCGCCGCGGCCCCGCCGCCCCGTGAACGAACTGCCGGGCGTCCCGGGCCTCTTCGTCGGGAGGGAACACGAACGCGCCCTGCTGACCGCCGCGTTCCCGCCCGACTCGGTGGCGGTGGCGGCCGTCGACGGCATCGCCGGGGTCGGCAAGAGCGCCCTGATCGTCCGCGCCGCCCAGGACCTGCGCGAACGCCACCCGGACGGCTGCCTCTTCGTCGACCTGCGCGCCCACAGCCCGGGGCGCCACAGGCCGTCGCCGCAGCGCGTGCTGCGCCGGCTCCTGCGCACGATCGGAACGGCGGACAGCGAGGTACCGGCCGACCTGGACGAGCTCACCGCCGCCTGGCGGGACGCCACCGGCCCCCTGCGCCTGCTCCTCGTCCTGGACGACGCCCTGGACAGCGCGCAGGTCACACCGCTGCTCCCGGCCGGACCGGGAAGCCTGGTGATCGTGGCCGGCCGCCGGCGCCTGACCGGCCTCGACGCCGACCGGCGCGTCACGCTGGAGCCGCTGGAACCGGACGACGCGCACGCCCTGCTGGGGCGTCTCGTCGGAGAGGAACGCGCGGCCGGGGAGGACGCGGCGGCGCGCGAGCTGGCCCGGCTGTGCGGCGGCCTGCCACTGGCCCTGCGCATCGCCGGCACACGACTGCAGACCCGTCCCGCCTGGACCTTCGCCCACCTGGTGGGCCGGATGGCCGACGACGACCGGCGGCTCGGCGAGCTCAGCACCGGGGAACGCAGCCTGGAGGCCGCCTTCCGCCCGTCGTACGACCAGCTCACCCCCGCCCGGCAGCAGGCGTTCCGCGTCCTCGGGCTGACACCGGCCGGCGAGTTCGACGCGCTGGCGCCGGCGGTGATGCTGGGCCGGCCGGCGGCCGAGATCGAGCGGATGCTGGAGAGCCTGGTCGACACGAGCCTGGTGCAGCAGCCCCGGCCCGGCCGCTACCGGCTGCACGACCTGGTACGGGTGCACGCCCGGCGGCTCGCGGAGGCCGTGCCGGGGGAGGCCGGGCCGGCGCGCGACGCCGTGCTGCGCCTCTACACGGACGCGGGCCGGACCGCCAGCGACTGGGGCGCGCGCGGCTTCCCCACCGGACCGCCGCCGACGGGCGCCTTCCCGGATCGGGCCGCCGCGAGCGCCTGGCTCGACGCCGGGGACGCGGACCTCACCGACGTCGTCGGTCATGCGGCGGCCCTCGGAGAAGCCGACCACGCCTGCTGGATCGCCGAGGCGCTGACCGACCACTTCGTGCGCCGCGGCCGCTACCACGAGGGCCGCGCCGCGCTGGAGGTCGCCCTTCCCCATGCGGACCGGGCCGCCGACCGGCGGATGGCCCCCGCCCTGCGCAACTGCACGGGGCTCGTGGACATCCTGCTGGGCGACGCCGCACGGGCGCGGACGGCGTTCGACGAGGCGCTGCGGCTGAGCCGCCGGCGCGCGGACCGGCGGGAGGAGGCGCGCGCCCTGAGCGGGATCGGGGCCGCGGAGCTCAACGCGGGCCGGCCCGAGCGGGCGCTGGCCCCGCTGGCCACGGCCGTAGGGCTGGCCCGGCTGCTGGAGGACGAGTGGCTGCTGGCGATGGCGCTCTGCGTGCTGGGAACGGCCCACCGCATCCTCGGGCGGCCCGACGACGCCCTGCGCCGGCTGGCCGAGGCCGCCGACCACGCCGAGGTCAACGGCCGGCCCGCCATGATCAGCAGGGCTCTGGGCAGCGCCGCCGAAGTCCACCTCGAACTGGGCCGGTTCGCCGAGGCCGCCGGGCTCCTGCGGCGGGCGGCCGATCTGGTCCAGCGGGCGGGCGACGTCCCGTTGACGGCGATCACGCTGAGCATGCTCGGCACGGCCGAGCAGGGTGCGGGGAACCTGGAGGCGGCCATGGCCCTCCACCACGAGGCCCTGTCCCGGCTCGGCTCCCTGCCCGCGTCGGACGAATCGCAGCGGACCCGCATGGAGATGGAGATCCGCGGCAGACTGGGACGCACCTACCACGCGGCCGGCCGGGTCCGCGAAGCGAACCGGGAGTTCCGGACGGTGCTCGCCTTCCCGGGCTCGGGCGCCCACCCCGCGCAGCGCGCGTTCGCCCTGGCCGGGCTGAGGCAGAGCGCAACCTCCTGACCCCGGCACCCCACCGGCCCCGGCGGCGGCGTTCGACGTGCCCCGCTCCGCACGGAAGTACCGGGTCCTCAACTGCCCTGCAGGGGATCATGGTTCAATGCCGAGCGTGACAGAGTCCATACGCCCTGGCGGCACCTGGAGTTCCACGGTCGGGCCGCTGCGCCCCGGCGATCCGCGGGACGTCGGCCCCTACCGCCTCGAGGGACGGCTGGGCGCGGGCGGCATGGGGGAGGTCTTCCTCGGCACGTCGGCGAGCGGCCGCCGGGTCGCGGTGAAGCTGATCCGGCCGGAGCTGGCCGCCGCCGCGCGCTTCCGGGAGCGGTTCGCGCGGGAGGCGGCCGCCGCCCGGCAGGTCGGCGGGTTCCACACGGCGCAGGTCGTGGACGCCGATCCGGCGGCGGAACCGCCGTGGCTGGCCACCGCCTACATACCCGGTCCGACGCTGCAGCAGCTGGTCGACGCCGAAGGGCCCCGCGACCCGGAAGCCGTGCTGCGGCTCGGCGCGGGCATCGCCGAAGGGCTGGCCGCGATCCACCGCTGCGGGCTCGTGCACCGGGACCTCAAACCGGGCAACGTGATCGTGGCCGGGGACGGGCCGCGCATCATCGACTTCGGCATCGCGCTCCAGCCGGGCACCGATGCGCCCACCCGGACCGGATCGGTCATCGGGACGTACGCCTACATGTCACCGGAGCAGGTGCGGGGCGAGGCGCTCTCGCCCGCCGGCGACGTGTTCGCCTTCGGGTCGGTGCTCGTGTTCGCGGCGACCGGCCGCAGCCCCTTCGACGCGACGACCGTGCCGGCCATCGTGCACCGCGTGGTCACCGAGCCGCCCCGGCTCGACGGACTGCCCGCCGCCTTGCGCGAACTGGCCGAAGCCTGCCTCGCCAAGGACCCCGCCGGGCGTCCCGGAATGGAGGAGGTGCTGGCCCGTCTCTCGGTCACCGGGCCGGGCGGAGGCCCGTACGCGGCGCCCGGCGCACCGGCCGGCGCCTTCGGGCCGCCGCCCGCCGCCTTCGACGCCGAGGCCGCTGCGGCGTTGCACGCCCTCCCGACCCAGCCGGCCGAGGCACCCCCGGCCCCGCCCGGCCCACCCGGTACGCCCACCGCACCCGCACATGGATCGGCACCGGGATCCGTACCCGCACCGGAATCCGCACCGGACCCCTTACCCGTACCCGTACCCGAAGCCGCACGGTCCAGGGCCGTGTCCCGCCGTACGCTGCTCCTCGGCGGGATGGGCGCCGCGGCGGCCGCCGTCGCCGTACCCGCCTACCTGCTGCGGGACTCCTGGACGGGATCGGCGGCGCAGCCGGACCGGACCCGGCCCGTGGCCCGCCTCGAAGGCCACCCGCAGCCCCTGGTGTCCCTCGCCTTCGGTCCGGACGGCCGGACCCTGGCCGCCGCCGGGTCCGCCGGTGAGCTGTGGCTGTGGGACACCGTCACCCGCCGTACGGTCGCCAGGTTCACGGGCGAACCCCCGCGCGCCAACGGCCTGGTCTTCAGCCCCGACGGCCGTACGCTGGCGGCCAGTTGCCAGGACGGAACGCTGCGGCGCTGGGACGTGCGGACCCGGACGCCGCTGCCCCCGCTCTCCGGGTTCGAGGCGTACTCGCTCCCGACCCCGTACTCCCTCGCCGTCAGTCCCGACAACGCGGTCCTCGCCGCGGCCGGCGCGGGCACGGTCCAGCTCCTCGACCTGGCGAGCGGACGCCGCCTGAAGAAGCTCGACGCGGGGGAGCCGTCCGGCGTGCTGTTCACCCCGGACGGCAAGGCGGTGGCCACCGCCTCCCGCCAGCGGGTGCTGCTCTGGGACGTCGGCGGCGGGGAACAGCCCAGGACGTTCACCGACGACTCCGTCGCGTTCCGCTTCAACAGGGTGCTGATCAGCCCGGACGGAAAGACCATCGGCGGTGCGGGGCCCGGCGTCCACCTGTGGGACCTGGCGACCGGCAGGCCCACCGCCACCCTCACCTCGCCGCACCGGCGCCTGGAGGAGGCCGCCTACCGGCCGGGCCATCCGGTGATCGCGGGCGGCGGCTTCGGGTTCGGTCCCGGGGACGACGTCACGGACAAGGCCAGGGCGGCCACGGGCGGCACGATCAGCCTCTGGGACCTGGACACCGGGCGCATCGCCCGGACCCTCACCGCCGACCTCCGGCAGTCGCCCGCCGCCCCCTTGCTCTCCGCCCTGGCCTTCAGCCCGGACGGCAAGACCCTCGCGGCGGCCTTCAGCCCGTCGGACAGCACGATCCAGCTCTGGCAGCTCGCCTGACCGGCGGCCCTTCTCTTCCTCTCGACGGACGGTGTTCATGGACGCGTTGTTGCCGCACGACCCGCGGTGGGTCGGCCCCTACCGCCTGGAGGGACGGCTGGGCGAAGGCGGCATGGGCCAGGTCTTCCTCGGCACCTCGCCGGGCGGCCGGCCGGTCGCGGTGAAGCTGATCCGTGCGGAGCTGGCCGGCACCGGGCATTTCCGGGAACGGTTCGCCCGGGAGGTGGAGGCCGCCCGGAAGGTCGGCGGGTTCCACACGGCGCAGGTCGTGGACGCGGACCCGGCGGCCGAATCCCCCTGGCTGGTCACCGCGTTCGTACCGGGACCCACCCTCCACCGGGCGATCACCGAGGGCGGGCCGCTCGGACCGGCTGCGGCGCTGCGCCTCGGGGCGGGGCTCGCCGAAGGACTCGCGGCGATCCACCGGTGCGGGCTGGTCCACCGGGACCTCAAGCCGGGCAACGTGATCGTGGCCGAGGACGGGCCGCGCATCATCGACTTCGGCATCGCACGCGCCGTGGACGCGAGTTCACTGACCGCGACCGGATCCGTGATCGGCACCTACGCCTACATGTCGCCCGAGCAGATCCGCGCCGACCGGGCCGGACCGGCCAGCGACGTGTTCGCCCTCGGCGCGGTGACCGCCTTCGCCGCGACGGGCCGCGGCCCGTTCGACGCGCCCTCCCTGCCGGGCGTCGTCCAGCGGATCCTCGACGGACCGCCCGCCCTCGACGGGATCGACGGCGAGCTCCGGGCCCTCCTCGTCGACTGCCTCGCCAAGGACCCGGCCGACCGCCCCGACGCGCAGGGCCTGCCCGCACGGTTCGCGGCCGCCGTCGCGGAGGGGGCGCGGGCACCCCGGCCCAGCCGTGAACGGACCGTGGTGGCGACCCCGCCCGTCCGGACCCCGCAGCCGACCACGGAGCGCGATCCGGTCCCAGACGTCCGGCAGGACCCGGGCCCGCCGTCCGCCGGGGCCACGAGGACCCGCCGCGGCCCCTCGCGGCGCGCCCTGCTCATCGGGGGCGCATCGGCGGCCGCGGTCGCGGCGGCCGGGATCCCCGCCTACCTGCTGCTCGGCGGGAGCGACGCCCTCGAGGGCCCGCGCAGCACCTACGGGCTCGCCTTCAGCGCCGACGGAGGCACCCTGGTCGCCGCCGGAGGCGACGGCCAGATCTGGCGCTGGTCACCGCCGGGCAAGAAGGCGGGCGTCACCCGTATCAGCATCGCCACCTACAACCAGGCGCACGTCTTCAGCCGGGACCTCGGGACGCTGTACCGGGCGGAGGAGCACAAGATCCTCAAGTGGGACGTCGCCACGGGCCGCACGGTCGGGACGTTCACCGGGGAGACCACGGGCCAGGCCCAGGACGGGTTCATCCAGGGCCTGGGCCTCAGCCCCGACGGGAGGACCCTCGTCGCCAGTAGCGGCCGGGGCCTGTACCTCTGGGACACCGGCACGGGATCCCGGCTCGCCTTCCACGAGGACGTCAAGAACGGTCCGGCCGCCTACAGCGCCGACGGCACGATGCTGGCCACCGGATGGCCGCTCCAGCTGCGCAGGGGCACGGCCGACACCGTACTGGCCACCCTCGACGCCCAGGGCGCGACCGGCGCGGTCTTCAGCCCCGACGGCCAGCTCCTCGCCTTCGCCGACCGGGGCACCGGCGTACGCCTGTGGAACACCGCCACCCGGCAGGACGTCACCACCCTGGAAGGCCACGACTCCCCGGTCCAGACGATCGCCTTCCATCCGGACGGGCGGACCCTGGCCACCGGTGACCGCGACGGCAAGGTCCTCGTCTGGTCCACCACCTCGGGCACCCCGACCTCCACCCACGAACCGGGCGCCTCCGTCGAGGCACTGGCGTTCAGCCCCGACGGGAAGACCCTGGCCGCAGGCTGCAGCAGCGGTACGAGCGCCGGCGGCAACGACACGGTCTGGCTGTGGAAACCCGCCTGACCTGGATCCGCCCCGCCACGGGCGGGAGCGGTCGCGCCCGGAGCGCCCGGTCAGCCGGTCCGGCCGTCGAGCGTGTCCCAGAACGGGCAGTGGTGGGCGGAGTCCGCGTCGGTGGGGCGGATCCCGTCCGGGCCGGAGGCCAGTGACAGCACCGGCTGGTCGCGGGGCCCGGCGGAGCGCAGTACGGGCCACGGCGGGGCGTCGGGGCCGTTCGGGCTGCCGGTGCGTGCGAAGGCCGTCCAGTAGGCCACCATCCGGTCGGACAGAGCGCGTTCGGGTGCGGTCAGGGGCCGCTGCGTCGGCACGGAGGGGAACAGGAACGGCAGCTCGAAGCCGTGCGCCGCGCCGTAGGGGAAGCCGGGGTTCTGCGGCAGGCCCGCGGGTACGGGTGGTTCCGGCTCGCCGAACTCGTAGCCGTACAGCGGGAGTCCGGGCGCCTGCGCGGCGACTGTCCGGCCGGCCGCCAGCGTCGTGCACGCCAGGGAGCGGTCCGTGAGCACCGTCGCCCAGGCCAGTGCGGGCGTGGCATAGCCGGCCGCGGGGTACTGCGCCTCGACGGCCGGGGCCGCCGTGCTCCCGAAGGCGTCCACCAGACGGGCGCGGTACTCGGCCTCGGTGCCGATCGGGAAGGCGGCGAGGGACAGCCCGACGAACATGCGCATCTCGTCGCGGTTGGTTCCCTGGATCAGCGGAACCCGGTGGAAGCGTCCCGCCCTCAGCGCCTCCTCCGGCGCCTCGGGCAGCAGCGCGTTGCCGTACGCGGGCCGGTTGAACGACTGCATCAGCTCCGCGGTGGCGAGCCGGTCCGTGCTCTGCCCGCGCAGGCAGGCCACCACGTCCTCGTCACGCCCCGTCGTACAGCCCAGCCGCCGGGCGGCCTGCGTACCGGCCGCCTGGACGTCGCGCTGCGCGGCGAAGGGCTCGTACGCCGGTGAACCGGGACCGAGGGCGCCCCGGGGGAAGGACATCGAGCAGGAGCCGCTCTGGAGGACGGCCCGCTGGAACAGCCCGGCCGCCGCCGGCGAGGTGAGGTGCGCGCAGATGCCGAGCGCGCCCGCGGACTCGCCGACCAGGGTGACCCGGTCCGGATCGCCCCCGAAGCGCACGGCGTTGGCGCGCACCCAGCGCAGGGCGGCCTGCTGGTCCGCCAGGCCGAACGGCGGGGCGGAGCCGAGGCCGGGGTGTCCGAAGTAACCGAAGATCCCCAGCCGGTAGTTGACGGTGACGACGACGGCGCCGCCCCCGGCCGCGAGCCGCCCGGCGTCGTAGTCACCGCCGGAACCGCCGAGGAAGGCACCGCCGTGCAGCCACACCAGCACGGGCCGCCCGGCCGCGGGCCGCACCGGAGCCGGCGTCGTGACGTTGAGGTAGAGGCAGTCCTCCGACCCGGCGACCGTCCCCGCCGCCGCCCCCGGCGGCGGCATCTGCACGCAGCGCGGGGCCGCCGCCCTGGCGTCCCGTACGCCGTGCCACGCGGCGGCCGGTGCGGGCGGCCGCCAGCGCAGCCGGCCGACGGGCGGAGCGGCGTACGGGATGCCGTCGAAGGTGGCGTACGAGCCGTGCGCCGCGCCGCGTACCGGCCCGTGATCCGTCCGTACGACGGGATCGCTCCGGTCCGCCGCCGGCAGGGCCGCGGCCGGGGCGGCCGTCAGGGTGACGAGGCTCGCGAGGGCGCAGAGCAGGGCGAGGAGTGCCGTGACGGGTCCGCCTCTGCGGCGTCGCCGGATTCCTGGCGAGGTGGTCGGGGGCATACGTGTCCGCCGTTCTCGGTCGTGGTGGGGCGGCAGGTGCCGCGGGGGGCCCGGCGGCCCGGGCTCGGTCGCGGATTACGCTAGGACCTCCCGCGCGCTGGAGGTTCAAGGGGCTGTGACGCAGACCACGTGGAGCATCGGTGAACTCGCCGACGGAACGGGGGTCCCCGTGAAGACCCTCCGCTACTACTCCGACAGCGGCCTGCTGCCCGTCGCCGCCCGGAGCGCGGGCGGGCACCGCCGCTACGGACCCGAGGCGTGGGAACGGATCCGGCTCATACGCCGGCTGCGCGCGCTGGACACTCCGATCGCCACCGTCACACGGGTCGTCACGGGCGAGTGCTCCCTGCACGAGCTGGTGGAATCCGAGCTGGAGGCCGTGCAGGAACGACTCGTCGAGCTGCGCTGGCGGCAGGCCACCCTCAAGGCCCTGGACGACTGCCCGAGCGGGGAGCGGCTGCACCGCCTGGAGATCCTCGCCCGGGTGCAGCGGCTCCCGCAGGCGCACCGCGCCCTGACCGACCACTGGTTCCGCGAACTGTCCGGGACCATGCCCCGCCACCGCCTGGAGCGCATGGTCGCGATGCTCTCCCCGGAGCCGCCGAACGACCCCGGCCCGGACTCCGCGCTGGCCTACGCCGAACTCCACCTGCTCATCTCCAGCCCGCGTTTCACCCGCTGGACGCAGGACCACGAGGAGGAGATGCGCGGCGCCCCGGCGCTCTACGCGGAGTTGGACGAGGCCGCCGCCCTGACGGCCGCCGCCGTGTTCCAGGGCCGGCCGCCCCACGCCGGGGCGGCGGTCGACGCGTTCGTCTCCGCCCACGCAAGGGCCCGACGCGAGCTCGACACCCCCGCCTTCCGCACGTTCCTGCACGGGCTGGTGTCGCGCTCCTCGGGATTCGACCCCCGCCTGGAACGCTACTGGGGCCTCGTCGACACGGTGACCGGCGGCCGGGGCCTGAACATGACGGTGGCGCACCGGTGGTTGACCGAAGGCCTGTCGAAGTCGCTGACGGAAGCGGCCCGTTAGCTCCCCGACGGCCGGAGACCGGCTCCCCGGGAGCAACCGGTGTGGTGCAGTGTGGTGCCCGTGAGCTTCTACGAGACACCGCGACCACGACGGCCTCCGTCCCTGCGGCGCCTGGCCGTTCGGACGGCCGTCGCCGTTCTCCTCCTCCTTGTGCTCGCGACACTCGCCGTGATCGGAGGATTGCTCTGGTGGCTGGGGAGGACCCTGCCCGATGGCCAGCGCCGACGTATGGAGGACCAGCTGGAACGAGACAAGGCGACGACCGGTCAGGGGCTGCTGAGAGCCGCCCGGGACGGCACCCTGACGGACGAGGAGATACGACGGGCGAGCTCGGGCAGCCGGTGGGCCGTGCGGCGCGAGACCGGCGAAGTCCGTGTGTCGGCATGGTTCGGGGACGCCGATCCCGCCGATCAGTGCTGGTCCTTCGTGCTGAGCCTGCCCCTGGGGCCCGGGACGACCCTCACGACGGTCCGGGACGAGGGAGCCTGCTGATTGCCCATCAGACCAGTGGGCGGGGGCGGTGCCGGCAGCGCGCCGGGGGCAACGGAAATGCGTGGACCGCCCGGCCAGGTCGCGGTGCCGTTCGACGTCTCCGAGCGGCATCTCGGCTTCGACACCTTCGACCTGGTCGAGCAGGTCCTCGTCTCGCACCACCTCACCCGGGACGGCGAGGACGGCCGCTACCGCCGGGAGAACTCCCGGCACCGGTACGCCTGGCCGGCCGAGCTCGACCTGATGGCCCGGATCGCCGGGCTCGAGCTGGAACGACGCGTCGCGGACTGGGACGGGGCTCCGTTCACCCAGGACTCCGGGAAGCACGTCTCCGTATGGCGCAAGCCGGCTTGAGACCGGCCGCCGGGCTCGGGCGGGCAGTCCTGCTGAGGCGTCGGCCGCGGGGGCGCGCCTACTCGGCCGCACCGGGTGGTGCATGCCGACGCGGGTGGTGATCCAACCGCCCCGCCGGGGCATCGACCCGGTGGTGCCACCCGTCGCGGAGTCGTGGCAAGCGCGCGCGGATCACCGGTACCGCCCTGACCGCGACCGGCCCCGGTCACCTGCGGGTGCGGAGCAGGGTGGCGGGGCTGACGCCGTAGGTGGCGCGGTGTTCGACGGCGAAGCGGCCGGGGTTTCCGAAGCCCCATTTGGCGGCGATCCCGATGACCGAGCTGGTGCTCGGGTCCGCGGTCTTCAGCTCGGCGTGCGCGCGGGCGAGGCGGACCCGGCGGAGGTGGGCGAGCGGGGTGGTTCCGGCGTGGTGCCTGAAGGCGTACTGCACGGCCCGAGGCGTGAGCGGGATGGAGGCGGCGATCTCGGCGAGGCCGATGTCCCGGTCGGCGTTGGCTTCGATGAAGTCCATCGCGCGGCGGAGCGTGTCGCTGGTGGCGTCCCCGCGGTCGACCCGGGCCGGCGAGGTGTCGAGGTCGGTGTGGGGGAAGGCGGAGAGGGCGGCCGAGGCCAGGAGGCGGACGGCGCCGGCGACGACCAGCGGCTGGTCGGCCGCCGGTCCGGCCATGACGTCGTCGCGCAGGTAGGCGACGGTCCGTTCCAGGATCCGGTCGCCGGCGGCGTCGCGCGCCCGCTGCCCGGTCAGCCGTACGGTACCCCCGTCGGGGCCGCCTGCGACGGCGGTGAGGAGGCCGGGGTCGAACATGGTGATCGTGTAGGCGGCGGCGCGGACCTCGCCGGTGTACGGCCGGTCGGGCTGGGAGACCAGGAACGTCTCGCCGGGACCGTGGACCTCCTCCTCGCCCCCGGTGGTGTCGGCGACGGTGCCCCGGTGGATCGTCAGCAGGCAGATCCGCTCCAGGCAGCCGGCGTCGTAGGACATCGCGTAGTCGAAGGCGAGTTCGTCGACGACCAGGCCGCCCGCCGTGCGCCGCTCGACCCGGGTCCCGGTCCGTTTCGGACGGCCGCCGATCCGCATCGGGGTGTAGGCGTCGGAGAGGAACGCCTCCGTCTCGCTCAGGCTCTCGCTCGCGAACGACAACCGCTCCACGACCCGCCACCCCCTCCTCTTCCGCGGTGCCCGTCGCGGCCGCTCCCGCGCGGCCGCCGTCCCACGACGCTACGCCGTCTGCCGCGAAACCGCCTCCGTGCCCCCGTCCGGCCCCCGCCCCGCCCCCGCCCCGGCCCGGGACAGGCCGCTCAGGGGCTGCCGTCGCGGTCCCGTTGCCGGAAGGCGGCGCGGTAGGCGTGGGGAGAGGTGCCGGTGTGGCGGGTGAAGTGGTGGCGCAGGGTCGCCGGTGAACCGAATCCGGTCCGGTCGGCGAGCAGCGTGACGGGCATGTCGGTGCTCTCCAGCAGCTGCCGGGCCCGGTGGATGCGGGCGTGCAGGAGCCACTGCAACGGGGTCGTCCCGGCCTGCGCACGGAACCGGCGGTTGAGCGTGCGGACGCTGATCCTGGCCTGGCCGGCGATCTCGCCGAGGGTGAGGGGCTGCTCCAGGCGGCCTTCCATCCACCGCATGAGGGGCTGCAGGGCGCCGGGATCGGCCGGGGCCGCGGGGCGTTCGATGTACTGGGCCTGGCCGCCGTCCCGCTGGAGCGGCATGACGACGCGTCGGGCGGTCGCGGCGGCGAGCGCCGCCCCCAGGTCGCGTCGTACCAGGTGGAGGCACAGGTCGAGTCCGGCGGCCACCCCGGCCGAGGTGACCAGATGGCCGTGGTCCACGAAGAGGACGGCGGGATCGACCTCGACGCGCGGATGGCGGCGGGCGAACTCGTCGGCGTACTGCCAGTGGGTGGTGGCGCGGTACCCGTCCAGCAGCCCGGTGGCGGCCAGGGTGAAGGCGCCGACGCACACCGAGGCCAGACGCGCCCCCCGGGCCGCCGCCCGCGCCAGCGCGTCGGTGACGGCCGGGGGCGGCGGGGCCAGGAAGCCGGAGTGCGCGGGGATCACGACGGTATGGGCGCCGACGAGGCCGTCGAGGCCGTACGGGGCGTCGATCCGGAAGGCGCCGTGCTCGGGGGAGGTCGTCACGCCGCGGCCGGGAGCACAGACCCGGATCTCGTAGCGCGCGGCGCCGGCGGCCTCGTTGGCCATGCCGAAGACCTGTCCCGGCGTGGCCAGTTCGAACGGGGCGACACCGTCGAGCGCGAGAACGGCCACCACGAGAGTCATGGCCGGAATTTAGCGCATGACGGCATTGTGGCCGCTGGCCGGGGGGCGCGCCCGGCCGCACGATCGGGAGCGTTCCCCTTCCGCACCCTTGAGGAGCCGCTGCGATGTCCGTCGCCCCGCCCGCCGTCCACGACGCGTTCGACCTGCCCCGCACGGAGTTGACCGCCCGCGCCCTGCACTACGCCGAGGAGGTCGAGCCCGCGGTCGTCTTCCGCCACAGCGTGCGCAGTTACCTCTTCGCCCGGGCGCTCGCGGACCACGACGGCATGACCGCCGGAGCGGACTTCGACGACGAGCTGGTGTTCCTGGGCTGCGTCCTGCACGACCTGGGACTGTCGGAACAGGGCAACGGCCACCAGCGGTTCGAGGTGGACGGCGCGGACCTGGCCGCCCGCTTCCTGCGCGAACTGGGCGCCGACGAGGAGGCCGTGGCGGTGGTGTGGGACGCCGTCGCCCTGCACACCTCGGAGGGCATCGCCCCACGGAAGGGCCCGGAGGTCGCACTGGTCCACGCCGGCATCTCGGTGGACGTGCTGGGACGGGGCAGGGAGCTCCTGCCCGAGGGCTTCGCCGAGCGCGTGCACGCCGCGTTCCCCCGCGCCGACCTCGCCTACGCCCTGACGGACGTGATCGTCCGGCAGGCGCTGGACAATCCCGCCAAGGCCGGCCCGTTCGGCTTCCCCGGGCAACTGCTGCGCCGGCACCTGCCGGCCGGGACCCTGCCCGACTGGTACGACCTGATCGGCGCGGCCGGCTGGGGCGACCGGCCCACCACCGCCCGGCTGTTCGAGGAGCGGGCCACCCGGACCGGGTGACGTCCCGTCAGGGCCCGCCGCCCGCGTCGAGGTCGGCGAGCACCTCACGGGCCGCCCGCGCTCCCGAGGCGAGTGCCCCCTGGAGGGAGCCCGTCGCCCGGTGGTCCCCGCAGACGTAGCGGCCCGGGGCGAAGCGGGTCGTGCGGGAGAGCGGCAGGGGCGGGGCCATGGCGGGTAGCGCACCCCGTACCGTGACGCGGTGCACCGGCTCCCAGGTGCCGGTGTCCGTGCCGTACGCCTCGGCGAGGGCGCCGAGGACGGCCGCCTCCTCCACGGGGCCCGGTGCGCCGAGCACGGAGGTCGACACCAGGGCCCTGCCGTCGCCGGAGTAGCCGGGCTGCACCTCGGTGAGGACGCACGTGTTGAGGAACCTGCGGCGGGCGTCGACCAGCAGGGTGGGCTCGGGCAGCGGCGAGCGTTCGACGGCGTGGTAGAGCGTCGTGACGGTCCGGACCGCGGGCGGCGTCAGGCCGGGCAGCAGGCGGGCCGCGGCCCCGGCTCCGGTGGCGACGACGACGGCCCGGGCGCGCAGTTCCCGGCCGTCGAGCACGATCCCCTCCGGCGTCAG
>NZ_JBHVUQ010000133.1:0-21333 GCF_042884105.1 Streptomyces sp. NPDC058157 | reverse complement strand
GTCACAGGGACCCGGGGTGCCGCCCTCGGTGTTTTCCGCGTCCTCGGGGGCTAGCCCTCCGGCGGGCCGATGTAGTTGTGCAGGCCCGGGACCGTGAGGTTGCCGCCGAACTGGCCGGCCTGGACGACCTTGACGTGCGTGAAGAACGCGAAGGGGACGTTCAGGGGCGGCGGGCTGTTCGGGGTGAACTCGATCGGGATGAGCCCGAAGAGGTTCCCCTTGAGGCTCTCCGTGTACATCGTCACCTTGCCGTCGCGGATCGTGGACGTGGAGCCCGGGCGCGACTTCAGGTGGGCGACGTTCCCGGTCTTGCCGACCGTCTGGTACAGGTCCTTGATGTCCAGCGAGCTCGCCGTGAACTTCAGGACCTTCTTGACGTTCCCGCTCGCCGTCTTCACCTCGACGATGCCCTCGTAGTCCAGGCCGTAGAGGGTCAGCAGCGAGCTGTCCAGGTACCAGGGCTCGTCGGGCAGGAGCGGGATGCCCTGCTCCAGCTTCGCGTCGGCCAGGGCCTTGGCGTCGAAGGTCGGGCAGGGGAAGGGCTGCTTGCCGTCCGGGTCCGCCGTGGCGGACGGGGAGGGCGAGGCGCCGTCCGCCTTGCCGGCGTCCGCCTTGTCCCCGCCGGTCGCGGACGTGCCCGTCTCGTCCTTCGGGGTCTTGACGGTGTCCTTGACCGACTGGGGCAGCTCCTCGACCGTGGCGCCCGCCTTCTTGGCGGCGTCACGGATGGCGTCGGCCTGCGGGTCGGCCGCCGGGGCCTTCGGGGTGCTGCTCGGCGTACTGGGGGCGGGTGCCGGCTTCTGCGCGCCCTGGAGGGGCTTGCCGAGGGCGTCCACCAGGCCCTTGAGGGCGTCGCCGACGCCCAGCGGGTCGAGCGGGTTCGTCGTCTTGGCCGCCGAGGGGGACGGGGAGGCGCTCGCGGACGGCTTGGCCGCCGGGGTCTCCTGCTTCCGCTCCTTGGGGGCCTCGGGCTGCTTCGCCGTCGGGGTCGCCGCGGGGCTCGCACCGGGCTTGGGGGCCTTGCTCGCCTCCGGCGCGGGGCTCGCGCCCGGCGAGGTACCCGGCGAGGGCGACGCGGACGGGGAACCCGACGGGGACGGCGAGGCCGACGCGGACGGCTCGTCGGAGCGCGTCACGCACGGGCCGGGCGCGAACGGGATCTCCTTGTCGTCCGCCAGGGCCAGCTTGGGCGCCATGCCCATCCCGACGAGTACGGCCGTCGGCATCGCCGCGAGCGCCATCGTCTTGCCGACGGGTATCTGGAGCTTGTTCAGCAGCGACTTCCTGGGCGCCGCGTGGCGGCCCCTTCTCTCACGGGACTCTGCGCCGGGGGCCACGCCCCGCTGCGTCTCGTCACCCCGCACTGTTCCTCCCGCCATCGGCGTGGAAAGTCTTCTCGGTCACGTACGGCGTTTCCGTCCCACGGGGTCCCGGGATGCCCTGGAAGGCGTCCACGGGCGCTGCGTCGGCGGCCGCGTCCTCCTCGGGCTCCTCCTCCACCGGGACGCCCGGCGACCACGCCAGCGCGAGGCAGCCGCCGATCATGGCCGTGAGGAAGCCGATGAAGAAGCCGCCGAGGTTGGACTTCGGGATCGACACCAGGGCCAGCAGGATCGCGGCGACGCCCGCGAAGACCCGGATGCCCTGCTGGAACCAGAGGGCGATGCCGATGGTGATCAGCAGGACGCCCAGGATCAGCGAGACGGAGCCGGACGTCGTCGCGATCGCGAGGGTGACGTTGGCCAGCCGGATGTCCGCGAACGGGAAGTAGATGATCGGCACTCCGCCGAGGAGCGTGAACAGGCCGGCCCAGAACGGACGGGTACCACGCCAGGCACGGAAGCGGAGGCGCATGACAGTGAGCCAGTGATCGTCTGCGGCGTGAACCGGGGCCTGGGGGTTCATGGACAACAGCTCCCTGGAAACGGTGGTACGGAGAACTCTGTGGAGCCCGGGCGGGCGGGCGCCGGCGGCGGCCGCCGCCCGCCCGCCCGGTCAGTCACATGTCCGGGACGAGGCCTACTTCTCGTCCTGGTAGCACGGCTGGTTGCCGCTGAGCAGGCGCAGCTTGAGGTCGGGCAGCGTGAAGGTACCCGCCGTCGTCGCCCACGCCTTCTGGCGCACGTTGGTCAGCGTGGCCTTCTTGGCGCGCTGCGAGAACAGGCCGCCGTCCGCCACCGTGCCGGGGACCGGCTTGGTGACCTGGCTGCCGTCGCCGACCGCGACACCGATGTCGAGCTGGTCGAACTTGGCGTCCGCGTCCAGCTCGGCGACGTCGAGGTAGATGTTCTCGGCGACGGCCGGCTTGCCCTTGTTGCCGGTGTGCAGCTGGAGGGTGATGGCGCCGAGGCCCGGCACCGGGGTGACCAGCGACTGGCACATGTTGGTGATCTCGGCGCGGCTGAAGCCGGAGATCGTGACCGGGTGCTTGCTGATGTCCTTGCTGCCGAGGGTCGCACCCTCGGCCACGCTGCCGTACTGGATCAGGTTGTCACCGACGAGCTGGTCGGCCGACACCTTGAAGTCCTGACCGGAAACGCTGAACGAGGCCGCGAGGGCGCCCTGCGCCAGACCCACACCGACCGCGGCCGTGGCCGCGATGGACGGCACCATGACGAGCGCGAAGCGCTTCCATCTGGTCCCGCCACGAACCTGAGAACTCATTTCGTTCCTCCTTCTCGGACGTACATCTCCGGTCCGGACAGAGCCCGGCCTGGGATGGGAGAAGTGCTACGTCCTCGGGAAGGAGCGCAGGCGGCCGAGCCGCGGCGCAGCCGCGTCCGATACACCGGCGATCACCCCCGAGCGACAACCACTGGGCCACGCGTTCGCGCAACCTGGAGGACAGGCCCTGCCGGTGTGGCAGAGACCCCCCTGTCCACGGCCGGTGTGCGTGCCACCGGCCCACCCGGTGGGGACCCTCCGCCGCGGCCGCCTGATGAGCGGCTCTACGGGAAGGACCGAGCGTCGCCGATCGTGGTCCATTCCAGGCCGGGGCACAAGGGGGGTCGTTACTCGCGGGTAACGGCTGGGTAACCGGAGCGCCGCCCTACGCCACACAGCGGCCACACAGGGTGTCACCCTGGGCCACGACAGAAGGGGTGAAGAAGGAACCAACCGGACAGATCGCGGGGCTCGGTTTACTACGAGTAACAGCGGCCGCGATTACCAAGTTTTGGCAAAGCGCGGCCGCTGTTTATCTCCGTGTCAACAAATCGCCGGTCACCCGGCGGGATCCCGCTCCAGCCGGAGCCGGGCGGGGCTCCAGAACGGGCGGGCCCTAGAACAGGACGCGCGCCAGCGCGGTACGGGCCGCGGTCACCCGCGGGTCGTCGGCGCCGATCACCTCGAACAGCTCCAGCAGCCGCACCCGTACGGAGTCCCGGTCGTCACCTGCCGTCACCCGAACGGTGTCCACCAGGCGGGAGAAGGCGTCCGCCACGTGGCCGCCGGCCAGGTCCAGGTCGGCCGCGGCCATCTGGGCGGCCGGGTCGCGCGGGTTCTCGGCGGCGGCGGTGCGCACCGTCTGCGGGTTCATGTGCTGCACCCGGGAGAGCAGCTCCGCCTGGGCCAGGCCCAGCTTGGCCTCGGTGTTGGCCGGGTCGTCCGCGAGCACGTTCTTGTACGCCTGCACGGCGCCGTCCAGGTCGCCCGCGTCCAGCGCGACGACCGCCGCCTCCAGCAGCGCGTCGTACGGGCCGGCCGCCGCGGGGGCCGGGGCCGCCGGGGCGCCCGCGGCGTCGGGGTCGACCTGCAGGCCGAGGATGCCGAAGCGCTCCTCGGCGACCTGGACCAGCTGGGCCAGGGTCTCGCGGATCTGCTGCTCGGGGGCCACGCCCTGGAACAGCGGCAGCACCTGGCCGGCGACCACGGCGAACACGGCCGGGATGCCCTGGATGCCGAACTGCTGCATCAGCATCTGGTTGGCGTCGACGTCGATCTTCGCCAGGACGAAGCGGCCGCTCGCCTCGACGGCCAGCCGCTCCAGGAGCGGGCCGAGCTGCTTGCACGGCTCGCACCACTCGGCCCAGAAGTCGAGGACGACCGGGACCTCGTTGGACAGCTGGAGGACGTCGCTCTCGAAGCCGGCCTCGTCGACGTCGATGACGAGGGCGGACGGCGGGACCGCGCCGCCGGGCGCGCCGCCGCCGGTCTGGCGGGACGCCTCCGCGCGGGCCTGCTCGGCCTTCGCCTTGGCTTCGCCGGCCGCCTTCACCGCGGCGAGGTCGACGACGCCGCTCATGGACATGTTTCTGGGCTGCATGCGTACATCCTCCCCCGTGTGCGCGCGCCGACGAAAAGGATCCCGGAAGATCCCGTGCGAAACCCTGTTTCGCGTTGGTGTGGCGCCGGGTCCCCACCTGGCGCCGGTAGCTGTTCGCGTGGTTGCCGCTCTTACGCTACGAGCCGTAGCGTAACTCGCCGGGGCGCCGGGCGCCCCGTGATCTGAACCACAGCTCCAGGGCCCCCGACGGTTCCGCTACTGACGGGTATGGTCTCGGCCATGCGCAACCCCTGCCAACGCACCACCCCCCGGCCCGGCCGCACGGGCCGCCCCCGCAGCGCGGCTGCGGACGCGGCGATCCTCGCGGCGACGCGGGACGCGCTGGTGGAGCTGGGCTGGTCGAAGCTGACGATGGGGGACGTCTCGGCCCGGGCCGGCGTCGCGAAGACCACCCTCTACCGGCGCTGGGCGGGCAAGAACGAGCTGGTCGTGGACGCGGTGGCGGAACTGTTCGACGCCCTGGAGCTGCCCGACCGGGGCTCGCTGGAAGCGGACATCGAGTACGTGGTCCTGCAGTTCGCGGAGCTGCTGCGGCGCCCGGAGGCCCGGACGGCCCTGATGGCGGTGGTCGCGGAGTCCACCCGGGACGAGGCGCTGCGGGACCGGATCCGGTCGGCGATCGTGGACCGGCAGAAACGTCTCGTCGTACTGGGTCGCGAACGGGCGCAGGCCCGCGGGGAACTCCCGTACGAGGAGGACCAGTCCCTGGCGGGGCACACCACGGACCTGATCTTCGACGTGATCGCGGGCACGGTGGTGCACCGGGCGCTGGTGAGCTCCGAACCCGTGGACGAGGGGTGGGTGGCCGCCTTCACCATGCTGCTGATGCACGGTCTGACCGCCCGCGCCTGAGGCGGCCCGGGCGTACGGAAGGGGCCGGCCGCGGGCTCCCGTGGGGAACCGCGCGGCCGGCCCCTTCCTCACCGGCGGGCGGGGCTAGAAGCCCGGGGGCTCGGTGTAGGTGCCCCACTCGTCGCGCAGGACGTTGCAGATCTCGCCCATCGTGGCCTCGGCCCGTACGGCGTCCAGCATGGCCGGGATCATGTTGGAGCCGTCCCGGGCGGCGTCCAGCATGGCCTTCAGCGCGGCCGTCACCTTGGCGTCGTCGCGGCGCTCCTTGCGGGCGGCGAGCACGCGCACCTGCTCGCGCTCCACCTCGTGGCTGACGCGGAGGATCTCCAGGTCGCCGGTGACCGAGCCGTGGTGGACGTTGACGCCGACCACGCGCTTGTCGCCCTTCTCCAGGGCGCGCTGGTACTGGAAGGCCGACTCGGCGATCTCGCCGGTGAACCAGCCGTCCTCGATGCCGCGCAGGATGCCCGAGGTGACGGGGCCGATCGGGTGCCGCCCGTCCGGGTGGGCGCGCAGGCCGCGCTCCTTGATCTGGTCGAAGATCTTCTCGGCGTCGGCCTCGATGCGGTCGGTGAGCTGCTCGACGTACCAGGAGCCGCCCAGCGGGTCGGCGACGTTGGCGACGCCGGTCTCCTCCATCAGCACCTGCTGCGTGCGCAGCGCGATCTCGGCGGCCTGCTCGCTGGGGAGGGCGAGGGTCTCGTCGAGGGCGTTGGTGTGCAGGGAGTTGGTGCCGCCGAGGACGGCCGCGAGGGCCTCGACGGCGGTGCGCACCACGTTGTTGTACGGCTGCTGGGCCGTGAGGGAGACGCCGGCGGTCTGCGTGTGGAAGCGCAGCCACATCGACTTCTCGTTCTTGGCGCCGTACACCTCCTTCATCCAGCGGGCCCAGATCCGGCGGGCGGCGCGGAACTTGGCGATCTCCTCGAAGAAGTCGAGGTGCGCGTCGAAGAAGAAGGAGAGGCCGGGCGCGAAGTGGTCGACGTCCAGGCCGCGGGAGAGGCCGAGTTCCACGTAGCCGAAGCCGTCGGCGAGGGTGTAGGCGAGCTCCTGCGCGGCCGTGGCCCCGGCCTCGCGGATGTGGTAGCCGGAGACGGACAGCGGCTTGTAGGCGGGGATGCCGTTGGCGCAGTACTCGATCAGGTCGCCGATGAGGCGCAGGTGCGGCTCGGGTTCGAACAGCCACTCCTTCTGGGCGATGTACTCCTTGAAGATGTCCGTCTGGAGGGTGCCGTTGAGCACGGCCGGGTCGACGCCCTGCCGTTCGGCGGCGACGAGGTACATGCAGAAGGCGGGGACGGCCGGGCCGGAGATCGTCATCGAGGTGGTCACATCGCCGAGCGGGATGTCCTTGAAGAGGACCTCCATGTCGGCGGCGGAGTCGATGGCGACGCCGCAGTGCCCGACCTCGCCGAGCGCGCGCGGGTCGTCGGAGTCGCGGCCCATCAGGGTGGGCATGTCGAAGGCCACCGAGAGCCCGCCGCCGCCGGCGGCCAGGATCATCTTGTAGCGCTCGTTGGTCTGCTCGGCGTTGCCGAAGCCGGCGAACTGCCGGATGGTCCAGGTCCGGCCGCGGTAGCCGGTGGCGTGGAGGCCGCGGGTGTAGGGGTACTCCCCCGGCCAGCCGATGCGCTCGAAGCCCTCGTAGGCGTCTCCGGGCCGGGGGCCGTAGACGGGGTCGACCTCATCGCCGGAGAGCGTGGTGAAGTCCGCGTCCCGCTTGCGGGCCTTGTCATAACGGGCCTGCCAGCGTCGGCGGCCCTCCTCGATGGCGTCTGCGTCCATGCCTTCGAATTTACTAGGACGTCCTAGTAAATGTCGATGGCAAACCCCCGGGGAGTCTCCCCCGGGGGTGTGATGTCCAGCTCGGCTACAGGCCCGCGCGAGCGGGCCGCGACGCCGCTACGCGCCGACGGTGACCGGGGCGTCCTCGACCAGCGGCTCCACCTCGGCGCGCACGCCGCGCTCGACGAAGAAGGCCGCCAGCGGGATCGTGCCCGACGCCAGGACCCACAGCAGCTTGCCGAAGGGCCACTTGGCCTTGGAGCCGAGGTCGAAGGCGAAGACCAGGTAGATCATGAACAGCACGCCGTGGACCTGCGAGACCGCGAGGGTCAGGTCGGCGCCGGTGTCGAAGCCGTACTTCGCCACCATGCAGGCACAGAGGATCAGGAGCATGACCGCGGTCACGTAGGCCATGACGCGGTAGCGGGTCAGCACGCTTCGTTTCATGCCGTCGAGCGTAACCGCCCGATTTGCTCGATCTTGACGCACCCCGGCCGTCAGCTCTCCTCGAAGTCCGCGGCGGCCACCCGCAGCGGCCTGAGCAGGGCGAAGATCTCCGCGCACTCCTCGGCGTCGTAGGTGCCGAGGCCGAAGTCGACCGCCATCAGGTCCTTGGTCGCCGCCTCGACGACCTCGCGGCCCTTCTCCGTGATCGAGGCGAGCGTGCCGCGCCCGTCCTGCGGATTGGGCCGCTTGGCCACCAGCCCGGACCTCACGAGCCGGTCCACGGTGTTCGTCACCGAGGTCGGGTGGACCATCAGGCGCTCGCCGATCTTCGACATCGGCAGCTCCCCGGCCTGGGAGAACGTGAGCAGCACGAGCGCCTCGTACCGGGCGAAGGTCAGCCCGTACGGCTTCACCACCGCGTCGACCTCGCCGAGCAGGATCTGGTGCGCGCGCATGATCGAGGTGATCGCGGCCATGGACGGCACGGGTCCCCAGCGCTGGCGCCACAGTTCGTCGGCGCGGGCGATGGGGTCGAAGGGGAGGCTGAGCGGCTTCGGCATCCACCAGACCCTACCGGTCGGTTCGTTTCCGCCGCCGCCCGTCTCATTCTTCGGCCCGCCCGCCGGGGGCCTCGGTGGCGCGCAGTTCCGCCAGCAGGACGAGGATCACCAGGGTGCCGAGCACGGCCGACCCGGCGACGACGGCATGGGGCGGGAAGACCTCGGCGGCGGCTCCGGCCAGGGCCATGCCCACCCCCTGGAGGGTCATCACCCCGGTGCTGAGCAGGGTCATCGCCCGGCCGCGCAGCTGGTCGGGGACGGCGTCCACGTACATCCGGTCGACGCCCAGGGCGTGGGCGTGCGCCAGCCCGGCGAGGAGCAGCGCCGCCGCGACGGCCACCGGGCCGGGGCGCAGCGCGTACAGCAGGAGGGGGAGCAGGCAGACGGCGGCCAGCGGGGCGGTAATCCGGGCCCTGGCCCGCTCGCCGAGGGCGGAGCCCGCCCAGAGTTCACCCGCGATGGTGCCCACGGGAAGGGCGCACATCAGGATCCCGAGGGTGACGGTCCCGGCGCCGATGCCGTCGGCATAGGGGGTGAGCAGGGCCTCGGGCACGACGGTGAAGGCGGACGGGATCCAGCACAGCAGGGTCAAGGCGCGCAGCCGGCGGTTGCCGAACACGGCGCGCAGACCGCCGAGCGCGGAGTGCCGGGCACCCCCGGCGCGGGCGGGCCGGGGGCGGGTGCCCAGGCGCAGCAGCAGGGCGGAGGCCAGGAACCCGGCGGCGGTGAGGGCGATCGCCCCGCGCGGGGAGACGACGGTCAGCAGCAGGCCGCCGAGGCCGAACCCGATGAGCTGGGCGCTCTGCGCGACCATCCGCAGCAGCGAACGGCCCAGCACGAAGGCCTCGCCGGAGCCGAGGATGTCGGCGAGGGAGGCGCTGCGCGCACCCTGGAACAGGGGCGCGACGAAGGCCATGGCGCAGCGCAGGACGAGGATCCCCGCGATCGGCGTGCCCGGCCAGACCATGGCCGCCGCGCAGGCGGCGCACAGCAGGTCGCAGGTGGTGAGCACGCGCCGGGCGGGGTACCGGTCGGCGATCCCGGCGAGCAGGGTCCCGCCGAAGGCGTAGGGGAGGAAGCCGAGGGCGAAGGTGAGCGCGCTCATCAGCGGGGAGCCGGTGGCGCGGTAGACGAGCACGGTGAGGGAGATCTCGGCGACGACGACGCCGAGGACGGACATCAGGTGCGCGGCGAAGACGGCGGGGAACTCCGGGACGCGGAACACCGCCCGATACCCGGTGGCTCGGGCGGGGGCGGGCACGGCGACGGCCGGCCCGGACCCCGCGGACGAGGCGGCCGGGAGCGCCGGGCCGGGCGCGGGACGGGGTGCGGGCGCGGCCGGGGTGGCGGCCTCGGACGCGGGGGCTTCGGGGTCGGTGGGCATGGCCGCAGCCTCCCGGGGGCGGGCCCGGGGGTGTAGGGATTCGCGTGGGGGCGAATGTTGGGGCAGAGTCGTCGGGCCGGCGCGGCCGCTCCCACGCAAGGAGGTCCGGGATGGGACTGCTCCACCACTTCGGGCACGAGGACCTGCTGCGCTGCCGGTTCGCGCTGTCGCCCCTGTGGGAGACCCAGGAGGCGGTGCGCACCCTCAAGCGCCCCGACCGGCAGGGCTACCACCTGCCCTGGCTGCGCGGGATCCGGGCGGCGGCGGCCGGGCTGGACCTGCGGCCGCTGTGGCTGCTGATGCCCCGGCACGGGCACAGCACGGACTTCATCAGCCCGCCGCCGGCCGGCCCCGGCGCCTCCTTCGCGGAGGAGCTGGCCCTGGTCCGCGCGGCGGACCCGGACGAGGCCCGCGAGGACATGCGCCGCTCCCTCGCCTGCACCCCGGGCGCGCTCGACAGCGAGCTGGGCCGGTACCTGCTCGCGGACCCCGCCCGGTCCGTACGGGAGCTGGCCGACCTGCTGGAACGGGCCTGGGGCGCCCTGGTCGAGCCGCACTGGCCGAGGCTGCGGGCACTGCTGGAGGCGGACGTCCTCTTCCATGCGCGCCGGCTCGCCGCCGGCGGGCTGGAGGCCCTCTTCGACGGGCTGCACCCGGACCTGTCCTGGGACTCCGCCTCCCTCACCCTGACCATCGCCCGGCCCTCGCCCACCCACCACGAGCGCGTCCTGGGCGGCCAGGGCCTGCTGCTGATGCCGAGCGCCTTCGTCTGGCCGCAGATCGCGGGCGGCTTCGACCCGCCGTGGCAGCCGACCGTGGTCTACGCGGCCCGGGGCATCGGGGCCCTGTGGACCCCGGTACGGCAGGACACCCCGGCCGCCCTGGCCCGGCTGCTGGGCCGGGCCCGGGCCGACGTGCTGTGCGCCCTGGAGGAGCCGGCGTCCACCACGGCGCTGGCCCACCGGCTGGGCCTGGCCCCGTCCACGGTCTCGGCGCACCTGAAGGTCCTGGCGGAGGCGGGCCTGCTGATCTCCGCCCGCCACGGCCACCAGGTCCGCTACGAACGCACCCCCCTGGCCATAGCCCTGACCGCGGGCACCCCGACGACCTGACCGACCCCCGCCTCCGCCCCCGGCAGGCCCGGTAAGGCGGGCGCGCCCCCCGTCAGCCCCGGGTGCCGCGTCGTAGGCCGTGGCGGACCGCGCGCTGGCCCAGCGGGCCGAGGCCCTCCAGGACGGCGGCCAGGGAGGCCAGCTGTTCCAGGGCGTCGAGGGCGCGGCCGGCGCCCTCCGGGTCGACCCCCTCGTACAGCTCGATGCCGACGAAGGAGGCGGCCGTGGCCCGGGCCAGGCCCGCCGGGTCGGCGAAGCCGGCCAGCGGGGTCGCCGCCAGCAGCCGGGTGAGGACCGCCTCCAGTTCGGCGATCCACAGGCCGAGCCCGTCGGCGGTGGCCGCGGCGAGGGCCGGGGAGGACTGCCCGGCGGCCAGCAGCTGCCCGAGCAGGGAGACGTACCCGGCGGCCCGCTCCTCGGCGTGCATCGCGCGGGCGAACTCCAGCAGCTCCGGCAGGCCGCCCAGCTCGGCGAGCCGGTCGCGGTAGCGGGCGACGCGCTGCGCGGCGGCGTACCGGCAGGCTTCGGCGAGGAGTTCGTCGACCGAGCCGAAGTGGTAGAAGACCAGCCCCTGCGCGACCCCGGCGGTGGCGGCGACGTTCCGGGCGGAGGCCTTGGCGAGCCCCTGTTCGGCGATGGTGCGCAGGGCCCCTTCGAGGAGCTTCTCCTTGGTGGCCGCGCTCACGCCCGGGCCTCCTCGCGGACGGGCCGCAGCCCGCCGCGCACCCCGTGGGTGCGGACGTCCACGTACCGGGCGGTGAAGCTGCCCTCGTAGCCGAACAGCGGGCCGAAGTACCGGTTGGTCACCCGCACCCGGATCCGGAACCGGCCGGTGCTCTCGTCGAAGGACTCGCGCACCTCGGCGTCCCCGCCGATCAGGCCGGGCACCCGGACGTCGGCGCGGCCCTCTCGGAAGCGGTGCTCGCCGGAGCGGATGAGCAGGGAGCCGTCGGGCTCGGCGCTCATGTGCAGGTCGCTGGCGAGGTGCTGGTGGGTGCCCAGGTAGTCGAGGATGCAGCCGCGCTCGGGGCTGTGGATCATCGTGGCGTCGAACCGGCGCGGCCCGCCGGGCAGCCGGAAGGTCCGTACGAAGGTGACGGTCTCGCGCCCGTACGAGTCGGCGTAGGGCATGTTCTCGATGACGAACGGGACGTCGCGCCCCTCGCGCGGCACCAGGATGTTGCGGGTCCCGCCGAGCCGCAGGAAGGGCTTCACGAAGCCGCGGCCGTGCCAGATCCGCTCCATCGTCCCCAGGGCCACGGACCCCTCCCCGCTCACCAGGCCGACCGAGAACCGGCGCTGGAGCTCGGGGTGCAGACGGTCGAAGTCGGCGCCCATGTGGGCGCGGAAGATGGAAGTCACGACGGCTCCGGGGTGGTCGGCGGACGGGGCCCGGTGACGGCCGGGCGGCCCTGGCGGCGCCCGCCGGGGCGTTTGAGCGATCGCTCAAACAGGAGGTTAGGCGGGTTTGAGCGATCGCTCAACAGTGAGCCCGGTCACACCCGCCGGGCCCGGACACGCGAAAGCGCCCCCCGCCGGGACGGGCGGGGGGCGCTTTCGAGGAGGGAGGAGGGCCGAAGGCGTCAGTCGCGGGCGAGGTGGCGTTCGACCGTCTCGACCTTCGAGGTGATGCCGTCGGTGACACCGGGACGGATGTCGGCCTTGAGGATGAAGGAGACCCGGGGGGCCCGCTCCTCCACCGCCGCGACCGCGCGGCGGACCACGTCCATCACCTCGTCCCACTCGCCCTCGACGGTGGTGAACATGGCGTCGGTGCGGTTCGGCAGCCCCGACTCGCGCACCACGCGGACCGCGTCGGCGACGTACTCGCCGACCTCCTCACCCACCCCCAGCGGGGTCACCGAGAACGCGACGATCACGCCCGGGCCGCCTCACGCGCACGGGCCGCGACGACGCTGTCGGCCTCGTCCCGCTTGAGCAGCCGGTCGCCGTACAGGCCGCCGAACGGCAGCAGGGCGAGCAGGAAGAAGAGGGCGACCTTCCTCAGCGGCCACTTCGCCTTGTTCCACACGTCCAGCAGGAAGACCGCGTAGATGACGAACAGGATTCCGTGCAGGATGCCCAGCGGCATCATCAGGTAGTCGATGTCCGAGATCCGGCTCAGCAGGGAGCCGAAGATCAGCAGGGCCGGGAACGACAGCGCCTCCGGGACGGAGATGAGGCGCAGCCGGTGCAGGGCGGAGGCGGTCTTGATGTCCACGTGGAACCTTCGGGGCCGGGGACCGGGGGGCCGTTCCAGTGTCGCAGCCGCCCCCGCCGATCTTCGGGCGGGGGCCCGGAAGCCCCAAGCCCGGCGAATGTGGCGTATATCGACCTCCGGACCCTGTTCGGTGCCGCCCGGTGCCGATACCGTCTCCTCCGTGGCTCAGTTCCGACTCCAAGGCAGCAAGGTGCTGGCCGTCGAGCTGACCGGGGACGCCGTGAAAGCGAAGAACGGCTCCATGGTCGCGTACGACGGGCAGATGGCCTTCAAGAAGATGACGGGCGGCGGCGAAGGCCTCCGCGGAATGGTGACGCGCCGGCTCACCGGCGAGCAGATGACCGTGATGGAGGTACAGGGGCACGGCACCTGCTACTTCGCGGACCGCGCCAGCGAGATCAACCTGGTGAACCTGCGCGGGGAGAAGCTCTACGTCGAGTCCAGCAACCTGCTGTGCACCGACTCCTCCCTGCGCACCGGCACCACCTTCACCGGTCTGCGCGGCGCCGGCACCGGCAACGGCCTCTTCACCACGACGGTGGAGGGCTCCGGCCAGGCGGCGATCATGTCCGACGGCCCGGCGGTGGTGCTGCGCGTCAGCGCCCAGTACCCGCTCTCGGTGGACCCGGGCGCCTACATCGCCCACACCGGCAACCTCCAGCAGTCCTTCCAGTCGGGGATCAACTTCCGGACCCTGATCGGCGAGGGCTCGGGCGAGGCGTTCCAGATCCGCTTCGAGGGCGAGGGACTGGTGTACGTCCAGCCCAGCGAGCGCAACACGATCGGGGGTGACATCTGATGCCGTTCCGCGAGATCAACTCGAAGATGGTCGAGGCCCAGGTGGTCCCCGGGCAGAAGATGTACAGCCAGCGCGGGGCGATGCTCGCCTACCGCGGCGAGGTCTCCTTCACCCCGAGCATCACCGGCGGCCAGGGCGGCGTCATGGGGATGATCGGGCGCCGGGTGGCGAACGAGCAGACCCCGCTGATGGAGGTGGAGGGCAGCGGCACGGTGATGTTCGGCCACGGCGGCCACCACATCCAGGTGATCAACCTCCAGGGCGACACCCTCTACGTCGAGGCGGACCGGCTGCTCGCCTTCGACGGCACCCTCCAGCAGGGCACGATGTTCATGGGCTCGCAGGGCGGCGTCATGGGCATGGTGCGCGGCCAGGTGACCGGGCAGGGCCTGTTCACCACCACCCTCAAGGGCCACGGCGCGGTCGCCGTGATGGCCCACGGCGGGGTCATCGAGCTCCCCATCACCCCGAACCGGCCGGTCCACGTCGACCCGCAGGCGTACGTGGCCCACCACGGGGACGTCAGGAACAAGCTCTCCACCGCGCTCGGCTGGCGGGACATGGTGGGGCGCGGCTCGGGCGAGGCGTTCCAGCTGGAACTGTCCGGCCAGGGCGCCGTCTACGTACAGGCCTCGGAGGAGAAGCTGTGAACTTCGGCCCCGTGAGCGGCGGTCCGGGCGGCCCGACGGTCTTCGACCCGTACACGCTGCCCTCCGACGACAACGTGAACAAGTACACCTTCTGCGTGGAGCTCAAGGGGAACCAGTGGTTCCTGCAGAAGGGCAAGATGATCTCGTACTACGGGCGCATCGAGTTCAACGGCATCGGCCACGGCCGCTTCGACCGGCTGCTGCGCACCAGCTTCCACTCGCCGCTGCACGCGAGCGACTGGGTGGTGGCGGAGGGCCAGGGCAAGATGCTGCTGGCCGACCGGGCCTTCGACGTGAACTCGTACGACCTGGACGAGGGGAACCTGACCATCCGGTCGGGGAACCTGCTGGCCTACGAGCCCACGCTGGCGCTGAAGCAGTCGATCGTCCCGGGGTTCCTGACGCTGATCGGAACCGGGAAGTTCGTGGCGGCGTCCAACGGTCCGGTGGTCTTCATGGAGCCGCCGCTGCGGGTGGACCCGCAGGCACTGGTGGGCTGGGCGGACTGCCCCTCCCCGTGCCACCACTACGACCACGGCTACATGTCCGGCGTGATGGGCGGGCTGCGCGCGCTCACGGGCATCGGCGGCGCCTCCGGCGAGGAGCACCAGTTCGAGTTCGTCGGGGCGGGCACGGTGCTGCTGCAGTCGAGCGAGATGCTGATGGCGGAGCAGTCGGTCGGCGCGGTGGGCGCCGGTGCGGCCTCGGGGAACGCCCAGGGCGTCCCGGGGGCCGGCCAGGGTCCGCTGGGGCAGCTGGGCGTGCCGCGGATGCCGGGGCAGCTCGGCGACCTGCAGCGGCGGCTCGGCCTGTGAGGCGGCCCACGCTTCGCGGGCCGAGAAGATCTTCCTATTTTTGTACGTAATTCAACTTCTTAGGTAGAGTTCTTTCATGGAGACGATGGAGACCGAGACGGCCACCCTCCCCCAGACTCCGTCTGGGGGGACCCCCTGGCTTACCGACGCCGAACAGTGCGCCTGGCGCACCCACCTGGACGTCAGCAGACTGCTGATGCACCAGCTGGAAAAGGATCTCCAGCCCTTCGGACTCACCAACAACGACTACGAGATCCTGGTGAACCTCTCGGAGTCGGAGAACCACCGGATGCGCATGAGCGACCTGGCCACCGCCACCCTGCAGTCCAAGAGCCGGCTGTCCCACCAGATCACCCGCATGGAGACCGCGGGCCTGGTGCGCCGGGTCAACTGCGAGTCCGACCGGCGGGGGCTGTACGCCGTCCTCACCGACGAGGGCATGGAGACCATGCGCAAGGTCGCCCCGCACCACGTGGCGTCCGTCCGGGAGCACTTCATCGACCTGCTCCCCCCGGAGGCCCTCCAGGCCCTGCGCACCTCCCTGACCCCGGTCGCGGAGCACCTGCGCGGGACCCGCGGCAAGATCTGACGCACACGCCCGAGGGGCGGGGGGACCGCGTCCCCCCGCCCCTCGGGCGTTTCCCGTTCCCCGGGCCGCTCAGCCCTCGGTCAGCGTCGCCAGCAACGCGTCGGCCGCCGCATACGGATCCAGCTCACCGGCCGCGACCCGCGCAGCCAGCCCGCCCAGGTGCGCGTCCCCGTGCAGGTCCGCGAGGCGCCCGCGAAGCGCGGTGATCGCGATCGTCTCCACCTCCCGCGCCGCCCGCGCGGCACGCCGCTCGGCCAGCACCCCGCGCTCGTCCATCCACGCCCGGTGCTTCTCCAGCTGCTCGACCAGCTCGTCGATGCCCTGCGCCCGCGCCGCGACCGTCTTGACGATCGGCGGCCGCCAGTCACCGGGGCCCCGGGACTCGCCCAGGCCCAGCATGTGGTTCAGCTCCCGGGCGGTCGCGTCCGCGCCGTCCCGGTCGGCCTTGTTCACCACGTACACGTCGCCGATCTCCAGGATGCCCGCCTTCGCGGCCTGGATCCCGTCGCCCATCCCGGGCGCGAGCAGCACCACCGAGGTGTCGGCCTGCGAGGCGATCTCCACCTCCGACTGCCCGACGCCGACCGTCTCGACCAGGACCACGTCGCAGCCGGCCGCGTCCAGCACCCGGATCGCCTGCGGCGCCGCCCAGGCGAGCCCGCCCAGGTGGCCGCGGGTGGCCATGGAGCGGATGTAGACCCCCGGGTCGGAGGCGTGGTCCGACATCCGGACCCGGTCGCCGAGCAGGGCCCCGCCCGAGAAGGGCGAGGACGGGTCCACCGCGAGCACGCCGACCCGCTTGCCGGCCTTGCGGTAGGCCGTGACCAGGGCCGAGGTCGAGGTCGACTTGCCGACCCCCGGGGAGCCGGTCAGCCCGACCACGTACGCGCCGCCCGTGAGCGGGGCCAGGGCGGCCATGACCTCGCGGAGGTGCGGGGACGCCCCCTCGACCAGTGAGATCAGCCGGGCCACCGCCCGCGGCCGGCCCTCGCGGGCCTGCGCCACCAGCGCGGGGACGTCCACCGTCGCCATCAGTGCAGCACCTACGCCTTCGGGACGCGGATCACGAGGGCGTCGCCCTGGCCGCCGCCGCCGCACAGCGCGGCCGCGCCGACCCCGCCGCCGCGGCGCTTGAGCTCCAGCGCCAGGTGGAGCACCACGCGGGCGCCGGACATGCCGATCGGGTGGCCCAGGGCAATGGCGCCACCGTTGACGTTCACCTTTTCCGGGGTCACGCCGAGGTCCTTCATTGACTGCACGGCGACCGCCGCGAAGGCCTCGTTGATCTCGATCAGGTCCAGGTCGGCGACCTCCAGGCCCTCCTTCTTCAGGGCGTGCAGGATCGCGTTCGAGGGCTGCGACTGGAGGGAGTTGTCCGGGCCGGCCACGTTGCCGTGCGCGCCGATCTCGGCGATCCAGTCCAGGCCCAGCTCCTCGGCCTTGGCCTTGCTCATCACGACCACGGCGGCGGCGCCGTCGGAGATCTGCGAGGAGGTGCCGGCGGTGATCGTGCCGTCCTTGGCGAACGCCGGGCGCAGCTTGCCGAGCGACTCCACCGTGGTCTCCGGGCGGATGCCCTCGTCCGCGGCGAAGATCACCGGGTCGCCCTTGCGCTGCGGGATCTCGACCGGGGTGATCTCGGCCTCGAAGACGCCGTTCTTCTGCGCGGCGGCGGCCCGCTGGTGCGAGGCGGCGGCGAACTCGTCCTGCGGGGCGCGCTCGATGCCCAGGCGGGTGTTGTGCTTCTCGGTGGACTCGCCCATCGCGATGTTCTCGAAGGCGTCGGTCAGGCCGTCGTAGGCCATCGCGTCCAGCATCTCGATCGCGCCGTACTTGTAGCCCTCACGGGACTTCGGCAGCAGGTGCGGGGCGTTGGTCATCGACTCCTGGCCGCCGGCGACCACGATGTCGAACTCGCCCGCGCGGATCAGCTGGTCGGCCAGGGCGATGGCGTCGAGACCCGAGAGGCACACCTTGTTGATCGTGAGCGCGGGCACGTTCATCGGGATGCCGGCCTTGACCGCGGCCTGGCGGGCGGGGATCTGGCCCGCGCCGGCCTGGAGCACCTGGCCCATGATCACGTACTGGACCTGGTCGCCGGAGATCCCGGCCCGCTCCAGCGCGGACTTGATGGCGAAGCCGCCGAGGTCGGCGCCCGAGAAGGACTTCAGCGAGCCGAGCAGCCGCCCCATGGGCGTGCGGGCCCCGGCGACGATCACGGTGGTGGTGTTGTTCGTTCCGGACATGAGGGCGAATCCCCTTTCAGCGGGGAAGCTGAGGAGTGAACGAGGGTTTACCTGAATGTACTGAGCAGTACCCGCGCAGTCACCGGGCAGTCGGTGTGATCGCTGGCACGTTGCGTGACCGGCCTCCTCGGCGGTGCACTGGACCCATGCTGACAAGAATCGACCACATCGGGATCGCCTGCTTCGACCTGGACAAGACCGTCGAGTTCTACCGTGCCACGTACGGCTTCGAGGTGTTCCACACCGAGGTCAACGAGGAACAGGGCGTCCGCGAGGCCATGCTGAAGATCAACGAGACCTCCGACGGCGGTGCCTCGTACCTCCAGCTCCTCGAGCCCACCCGCGAGGACTCCGCCGTGGGCAAGTGGCTCGCCAAGAACGGCGAGGGCGTCCACCACATCGCCTTCGGCACGGCGGACGTCGACGGCGACGCCGAGGCCATCCGCGGCAAGGGCGTCCGCGTCCTCTACGACGAGCCCCGCATCGGCTCGATGGGCTCCCGGATCACCTTCCTGCACCCCAAGGACTGCCACGGAGTCCTCACCGAACTGGTCACGAGCAACCCGGAGCACTAATGCCCCCATTCCCCGGCCGGTAGAGTGGCCATGGCTCGGCCGGGGTGCGGTCGGAGACGGGGCGGGGCCCGATACCCCTGCCCCGGTTTCTGACACCATTTCCCCGGGGGCGTCGTTCAGCGGGCGAGCGATGCTCAATTGAAGGTGAGCTTGCGACCAGGGGACGGACGGGACCGCGCTGTGCTCGGCTACGAAAGCCAGGAGAGCCATCAGGCTGAAGCCGACCATCTCACGCGCCTCGAAGCCGAGATGGAACGGCTGAGGAAGGAGCGCGGGAAGGCAGTCCAGCACGCCGAGGACCTGGGCTACCAGGTCGAGGTGCTGCGGGCCAAGCTGCACGAGGTGCGCCGCGCCCTCGCCTCCCGGCCCGCCTACGACGGCGCGGACATGGGATACCAGGCGGAGCAGCTGCTGCGCAACGCCCAGATCCAGGCCGACCAGATGCGCTCCGACGCCGAGCGCGAACTGCGCGACGCCCGGGCGCAGACCCAGCGCATCCTCCAGGAGCACGCCGAGCACCAGGCGCGCCTCCAGGCCGAGCTGCACGCCGAGGCCGTCAACCGCCGCCAGCGCCTGGACCAGGAGCTCAACGAGCGCCGCCAGACCGTCGAGGCGCACGTCAACGAGAACGTCGCCTGGGCCGAGCAGCTGCGCGCCCGGACCGAGTCCCAGGCCCGCCGGCTCATGGAGGAGTCCCGCGCCGAGGCCGAGCAGGCGCTGAACGCCGCCCGCGCCGAGGCCGCCCGGACCGCCGAGGAGGCCCGCCGGCGGCTCGCCGCCGACGCCGAGGCCTCCCGTGCCGAGGCCGAGTCGGCGCTGCTGCGCGCCCGCAAGGAGGCCGAGCGGCTGCTGGCCGCCGCCTCCGCGCAGGCCCAGGAGGCCACCGAGCACGCCGAGCGGCTGCGCACCACCACCACCGCCGAGGCCGAGCAGACCCGGCAGCAGACCCTGGACCTCGGCCGGGTGGCCGAGGCGCGGGTGCAGGAGGCCGACGGGGCGCTGCGCACGGCCCGGGCCGAGGCGGAGACCCTGCTCGCCGAGGCCAAGGAGAGCGCCGCCCGGCAGCTCGCCTCGGCGGAGTCCGTCAACGAGCAGCGCACCCGCACCGCGAAGGAGCAGGTGGCCCGGCTGGTCGGCGAGGCCACCAAGGAGGCCGAGGTCCTCAAGGCCGAGGCCGAGCACGCGCTGGCCGACGCCCGCGCGGAGGCGGAGCGGCTGCGCACCGAAGCCGGCGAGCAGGCCCGTACGGCCGCGGCCGAGGACATGGCGGCGCAGCTGGCGAAGGCCGCCCGGACCGCCGAGGACGTGCTGAACAAGGCCTCCGAGGACGCCCGGGCGACCACCCGCGCCGCCTCCGAGGAAGCCGAGCGGATCCGCCGCGAGGCGGAGGCCGAGGCGGAGCGGCTGCGCGCCCAGGCGGCCGACGCGGCAGCCGAGCTCAAGGGCGCGGCGAAGGACGACACCGAGGAGTACCGGGCCCGTACGGTCGAACTCCAGGAGGAGGCGCGGCGGCTGCGCGGCGAGGCCGAACAGCTGCGCGCGGAGGCCGTCGCCGAGGGCGAGCGGATCCGCGGCGAGGCCCGCCGCGAGGCGGTCGGGCAGATCGAGGAGGCGGCCAAGACCGCCGAGGAGCTGCTGGGCAAGGCCAAGGCGGACGCCGACGAGCTGCGTTCCGGCGCGGGCGCAGAGAGCGAGCGGGTCCGCGCCGAGGCCGTGGAGCGGGCGACCACCCTGCGCCGGCAGGCCGAGGAGACCCTGGAGCGCACCCGCGCCGAGGCCGAGCGGCTGCGCGCCGAGGCCGAGGAGCAGGCCGCGGCGGTCACCGCCGAGGCGGACGCGGCGGCGCGGGCGCGGCGCGAGGAGACCGAGCAGGCGCTGGCGGCCAAGCGGGCGGAGGCCGACGCCGAGCTGGCCCGGCTCCAGACGGACGCCGAGGCGCGCCTGGCGTCGGCCGAGCAGACGCTGCGCGAGTCCCGGCTGGCGGCGGAGAGCATCCGCAAGGAGACCACCGAGGAGAACGACCGGCTGCGCGCCGAGTCGGCGGAGCGGATCCGCACCCTCCAGGGGCAGGCGGAGGCGGAGGCCGAGCAGCTGCGCGGTGAGGCCGCGCAGGACGCCGGCCGGGTCCGGGCGGAGGCCGAGCTGGTCTCCGTACGGCTGCGCGCCGAGGCGGAGGCCGAGTCGGAGCGGGTGCGCACCGAGGCGCAGGAGACCGCGGACCGGCTGCGCGCCGAGGCGAAGGCGGCGGCCGAGCGGGTCGCCGCGGAGGCCGCGGAGGCGCTGGCCGCCGCCCAGGAGGAGGCCGCCCGGCGGCGCCGCGAGGCCGAGGAGACCCTGTCGGCGGCCCGGACGGACGCGGGCAACGAGCGGGCGCAGGCCCGTGAGCAGAGCGAGGAGCTGCTGGCCCAGGCCCGCAAGCGCTCCGAGGAGGCGCAGGCCGAGGCGGCCCGGCTGACCGAGGAGGCGGAGGTCCGCGCGGCGGAGCTGGTCGCGGCGGCCGAGGCCACCGCCCAGCAGGTGCGCGACTCCGTGGCCGGGCTGCACGAGCAGGCCGAGGAGGAGATCTCCGGGCTGCGCAGCGCGGCCGAGGTCGCGGCGGAGCGCACCCGCGCGGAGGCGGAGCAGGAGGCGGACCGGGTCCGCGCCGACGCCCACGCCGAGCGGGACCGGGCGGGCGAGGACGCCACCCGCATCCGTCACGAGGCCAAGGTCGAGACGGACGCGGCGAAGGCCCTGGCCGAGCGCACGGTGGGCGACGCCATCGCCGAGGCCGAGCAGCTGCGCGCCGACACCGCCGAGTACGCGCAGCGGGTCCGTACCGAGGCGACCGACGCCCTGGCGGCGTCCGAGCGCGACGCGGCGCGGACCCGGCAGGACGCCCGTGACGACGCCAACCGGATCCGCGGCGAGGCGGCGGAGTCCCTGGAGGCCTCCCGCGCCGAGGGCGCCCGGATCACGGCCGAGGCGACGGCGGAGGCGGAACGGGTCACCGAGGAGACCCGCGCGGCCAACG